>JAQGPI010000135.1 GCA_028293175.1 Verrucomicrobiaceae bacterium
TCACGCGATCGGGCATGGATTCGCCCAGCATGTAGGCGGCGTCCTTGCCTCCCGCAGTGAGATGCATCACCGCACCGGCAGGATTGGGAGCCGCGAGGGCTGCCTGGTCTTCTGGCGTCAAGGCGCCGAAGGAGGCTGCGGCAGGATCAAAGAACTCCGCCAAATGCTGGCGGACCTCACGAACGAGGCCGCGACTATCTACGACTTTACCGCCAAATGCTGGCATCTTGGTCACCACCAGCGAGACGGATTCCAACAGCAGTTCACCGCGAGAACGCTCGATTTTCTGCACGCTCCAGGCCCCCGCATCCGGATCGGCAGGACGGGTCTGCAGCTTCGCTTGCAAGGCGGGATCAGGCCTGAAACTGACGAGCGTGGACCAGTCGGACAAGGACACCGCCCTCAAACCGGGTGCACAGCCAAGGACACCTGCGACAAGGCCGCAATGGACAAGAGAACGGAGGCGTGAGGAAACAGGGCGATGAGTCATGATCAAAGGCGTGTAGACGAGCACGGCAGGAACCGCGAAGTCGTTCAGAAACAGTACGGACAGGTGCCCGCGACTGAGACAAAATCAACTTTGATTCATTGCGCGCTGGCACGTTAAGGGCCTTCTGGCTAAGAATAGCCACCTATGATCCAGCGTCTTGCCCTGCTTCTCGTGCTCAGCATCACCTCCCTCGCCATGGGCCAGGCCGCGACGGAATGGAATGGCTTCGCCAAAAAGGAGTTTGTGGTGGGCGGCAAGAAGAGCTTCCTCATCGTGCCTAAAGAAGCGGCGCCCGGCAATCCCTGGATCTGGCGCACGGAGTTCTTCGGCCACGAGCCGCAGGGCGATCTGGGCCTGCTGGCCAAGGGCTTCCACGTTGCCTACACGGACATGACCAACCAGTACGGATGCCCTGCTTCAGTAGCGCACATGGCGGTGTTTCACGACCATGTGGTGAAGGAGTTTCATCTCAACAACAAGGCCACGCTCGAAGGCTTCAGCCGAGGCGGATTGTTTGCCTATAACTTCGCTGCCGCGCACCCTGATCAGGTCGCCTGCCTTTACGTCGATGCGCCTGTGAGCGACTTCAAGAGCTGGCCCGCCGGGTTTGGCAAAGGCAAGGGTTCGCCCGGCGACTGGGAGCGCTGCAAGGCAGTCTATGGCTTCAAGTCCGATGACGAAGCCAAGGCCTACAAACTCAATCCCATCGACAACCTTGCCCCTTTGGCACAGCACAAAATCGCGATTCTAGCCGTCTGCGGCGATGCCGATACCGTAGTGCCACTGGCCGAAAATTCCGCCATCGTGAAGGAACGTTACGACAAGCTGGGCGGCCACATGGAGATGATCGTAAAACCCGGCGTGGAGCATCATCCCCACAGCTTGAAGGACCCGCAGCCGATCATTGATTTCGTGCTGATGCACGGGGTCCAGTAGTGGAAGATTTAACCGCAGTTGCGAAGCCGCAAAGCGAAAACACAAAGACCGCAAGGTTAGGCCGGGGTGTTTGCGCTACAATCTGTCCTTCTAGTCTTTGAGTCCTTTCTGTCTTCCAAAAAGGGACTGAAAAGACGCGCTTATGATTTGAGCGATGCGTTCAATGACGAATTCCAGGCCCGAATTGTAACGATATAAGACACTCGGACGTTGTTCATTGATATGTGTTCTCCCGCCAGCGTGCCCTCGCTTCACCACTAGCCTGATTCTCCGCCCCTAAATGCGCATCGTCCACCTCACCCCCGGCACCGGTTCCTTCCACTGCGGAAGCTGCCTGCGCGACAACGCCCTTATCAGAGCCCTGCGGGTGCGGGGGCATGATGCCTTGATGGTGCCCCTATACCTGCCGCTGGTGACAGACGGAATGGCGGCGAGCCCAGAGCAGGGCGTGCAGGCGGGCGGCATCTCCCTTTTCATCACGCAAAAGATGCCGTGGTTTGCGCACATGCCGGCCTTTGTCCACCGCTTCCTGAACAAGCCGGAGCGCCTGCGCTACGCGGCGAAGTTCATGGGCATGACGAGCGCCAAATCGCTTGGAGAAATGACCGTGGGCAGCCTGCTGGGCGAGAAGGGACGCCAATGGGGCGAGTGGAAGAAGCTCGTCGCATGGCTCAAGACGGAACCTCACATCGACGTCATTTCGCTGTCCAACAGCCTGCTTATGGGTCTCGCCAAAACCCTGAAGGCAGAGCTCAACGCCAAGGTGGTCGTGTCGCTACAGGGCGAGGATTCCTTTCTCGATACCCTGCCAGATCCCTACCGTACCCAGGCCTGGGACGCGATGCGCGAGAACGCTCAGTATGTGACCAAGTTCGTCGCTCCCAGCCGCTACTACGCCGATCTCATGCAGCAGCGGCTCGGTGTCGGCCCAGAGAAAATGTCAGTCGTGTTCAATGGCCTGGAGGTCACCCCCTTCCCTGCCGCCGAGCCCGACCCCAACTTCCCCATCATCGGCTTCTTTGCCCGCATGATCCACGGCAAGGGCCTCACGCTGCTGGTCGATGCCTTCATTGATCTGGTGAAACGCGGCAAGCTCCCCCGCGTAAAACTCAAGATCGGCGGTGCCGCCACTTCATCCGATGAGAAGTACATTGAGGAACTCAAGAAGAAGCTCAAGAACGCTGGCTGCCTCCAACGCGTGTCCTTCCATCCCAATCTCACCTTCGATGAAAAGGTGCGTTTCTTCCGTGATCTCACGGTTTTCTCCGTACCCGCCACCTATGGCGAGGCCTTCGGGTTGTACGTGATCGAAGCCGTCGCCTCCGGCATCCCCGTGGTGCAGCCGGATCACGGTGCCTTCCCTGAACTGCTCGCCGCCACCCGCGGCGGCATGATCTGCAAGCCGGACGATGCAGTGTCCCTGGCAGATGCATTGGAAACGCTGCTCCTGGACGATCAACAGCGCGAACAGTACTCTCTTCAAGGCATGGCCACCGTGCGTGAGGAATTCACCGCCACCCGCATGGCGGAGAAGTTTGAGGAGGTGTTGCTGGAGGCGGTAAAGTAGGCGGCGGTCATGGACCAGCAGTTTCTCATCGAACAAAGGATCAGCGAAGCCATCGCTAAGGGCGAGTTAGAGCCGCCGGTCCAAGGTATGGGCCAACCGCTGAATTTGGATGCGTATTTCTCGGTGCACCCAGATGACCGCATGGCCTACGGGCTGCTGAAAAGCAGCGGTTTTTTGCCGCCCGAGGTGGAATGGCTGCGGGAAATGGGCGAGCTTCGCCAACGCATAGAGGAGGGTGATAACACCAACGAGACCCGCGCGCGGCTCGCGAAGCTGGAAACTTCGTGGAACTTGCGGATCGAGCGAACCAAGCAGAAGCGGTGACGTGGCCCGTCGGGCTGTGCGCGAAGCGCTGTGGGCTGGTGCAGCTTGCTGCCGCTGCTAACCCAGTCAGCCTGCTGGAATCTAAAGGATGCCGACGCCACGGCCCACTCATGCTAGGCATGGAGACGCTCAGGCAGGCCGCCTTGCGGAAGCGACTGCAAGCATCCGCAGTCCATGCGCTTGGCGCTCACGTATGAGTCATCCATACACTCTCTTACGCGGCAGCTTTCCGCTACCCGTCATTACCTTTGGAAGTCTGTAACAGTCTTTTTACTGGTTCCAATGGTTACAAAACCGTAAAGACCTTGACACTTCCGAACAAATCGCCTCTGCTCCCGCCCCCTATGCCCAAGGTTCTTATCATCGCAGAAAAGCCCAGTGTTGCCTCAGATCTCGCCCGTGCGCTGGCGAAGACGCCGGGGATGACGCCTTTCGCGAAGGAGAAGGACTATTACGAGAATGACACCCACGTTATTTCCAGTGCGGTGGGTCATTTGCTCGAACTGAAAATGCCGGAGCGCGATGGCAAAAAGCTGGGCTGGGGCTTCACCACCCTGCCCATCGTGCCGGATGAATTTGAACTGGAGCCGAAGGCGGACAACCTGGACCGCTACAAGATGCTGGTGCGCCTGATGAAGCGCAAGGATGTGGACGGCTTCGTGAATGCTTGCGATGCGGGCCGCGAGGGCGAGCTGATTTTCCGCTACCTTTTGGAGTCCAGCGGCGTGAAAAAGCCCGTCAAGCGCATGTGGATGCAGTCGATGACCAATGGCGCGATTGTGGACGCCTTCGGCAAGCTGCGCACGGATGAGGACATGCGCCCGCTGGCCGACGCCGCCAAGTGCCGCAGCGAAAGCGACTGGCTGGTGGGCATCAATGCCACCCGCGCCTTGACCGCGCTCAATTCGCGTCACGGCGGATTCCGCCTCACTCCTGCGGGCCGCGTGCAGACCCCCACCCTCTCCATCTTGGCCCGCCGCGAACGCGAGATTCAGAACTTCGTGCCGCGCACTTACTTTGAAGTGCATGGCAATTTCGGCGTCCAAGCCGGTAATTATATGGGTCGGTGGTTCGATGAATCCTTCAAGAAGGACGAAACAGACGAGCATCGCCGTGCGGAGCGCATCTGGGATCAGGCGCAGGCCGAGGCCATCGTCTCTCGTTGCACTGGCAAGCCCGGCGTGATCACGGAGGTCACACGGCCCACCCGTCAGGCTGTACCTCAGCTTTACGATCTCACCAGCCTGCAACGCGAGGCGAGCAACCGCTTTGGTTTCAGCGCCCGGCGCACTCTTCAGATTGCCCAGGCTCTGTATGAGAAGTTCAAGGTGCTCACGTATCCTCGTACCGATTCACGCTACCTCCCGGATGACTACATCCCCACCGTGGGCACGACGATCAAAACCTTCGCCAGCCACCCGGACAACAAGCAGGATGCCCTGCCCGGCGACCTGATTCCGCACGCTGCAACCATCATACGCAATGGCTGGATTCGTCCGAACAAGCGCGTGTTTGATACCAGCAAGGTGAGTGATCACTTTGCCATCATTCCCACCGGCCAGATTCCGCCAAAGGAACTGCCGGAGGCCGAGCAGAAGCTGTTCGACATGGTCACCCGCCGCTTCATCGCGGTGTTCTTCCCACCGGCGGAATTTGAAGTCACCACCCGTATCACCCGCATTGAGAACGATGCCTTCAAGGCTGATGGCAAGGTGCTCAAGGAAGCCGGTTATCTAGCCGTTTACGGCAAGAAGGCCGCTGAAGAAGCTGCTGAAGGCGAGGCCAATGCCAGCCGCCTCCTGGTGCCGTGGAACGGCAATGAGAAGGCCAATACCCGCAGCGTCGAGCTGAGCGAGGAAGTTACCCGTCCGCCTGCACGCTTCAATGAAGCCACCCTGCTCTCCATCATGGAAGGCGCTGGCAAGCTGGTTGAAGACGAGGAGGCGGCGGAAGCTATGAGCGAGCGCGGTCTTGGCACGCCGGCCACACGCGCCGCCATCATTGAAGGCCTCATCAGCGATCAGTACATCGAGCGCAACCAGCGCGACCTCGTCGTGACCCAAAAGGGTCTCGGCCTCATTGATCAGATAGTGGGCCTCGGCATTGATGAACTCAGCTCGCCAGAAATGACGGGTCAGTGGGAGTACAAGCTGCGCCAGATGGAACAGCGCAAGCTGGACCGCCCCACCTTCATGAAGGAGATCAAGGCCATGGCCTCCGCCGTGGTGGAGAAGGCCAAAAATCACGCCAAGACGGAAAAGGAGCGCGTGTACCCTGAATTCGACGCCACCTGCCCCTTCTGCGGCACCCGTGGTTTCAAGCAGACCGAAGAGTTTTACCAGTGCAAAGGCCCAGGCTGTAAGCTGCGCGTGCGCAAGGTGATTGCCGGGCGTCCGCTCAGCGACGACGAACTGCGCACCCTCATTGAGAAGAAGTTCGTGGGCCCGCTCACCGGTTTCCGCAGCAAGAAGGGCGACGACTTCGAAGCCTCGATTGAGATCAAGGACGACATGAAGAGCACCTTCGTGTTCCCCCAAGGTGCCAACGATCCTGAAGCCGGTCCTCCCTTTGACTTCGCCACGGCCACGCCGATTTGCCCCTGCCCCGTCTGCGCCAAAAAGAACCGCAAGGGCCAGATCTACGACACACCGGACAATTACATTTGCAACATCGCCGCCAAGGAGCCCAAGCTTTGCAATGGCAAGCTGCCCAAGGTGCTGTGCAAAAAGGAAATCTCCCGTGAAAACGCCATCCTCTTCTTTACCGAAGGCAAGACGGCGCTCATCGAAGGCATGATCTCCAAGCGTGGTCGCCCCTTCTCAACCTTCCTCAACTGCAAGCCAGGCGAAAAGCGACTGCTTGGGTGGGAATTCCCACCCCGCGAAAAGAAGCCGCCTGCGGCGAAAAAAGCAGCCAAGAAGGCTGCGGCTAGCGCCTAACAGTTCTCTGCTGAGTACGGTTGATTTAGGCAACTAGGGCGCTAAGCCGTGGTTGTTGATTTCCATGCCGTCCTAGAGTCCCAAAGAGCTTCCTGGTCCGCCAGGTAGAAGAAATCTAGCAAATGGACGTATATCCATTTGCCATAATTACCATATTGAATTTTATTTATGGTAATTATATGGCTCCCTTCATTATCTCCTCACCCAAAACCAATTTGGTCGGACGTTCTCGCCTGCGGCTCTGGGCTTTCGCCATAATTCTCGGCCTTTCGACTGTCGTCACTTGGGCCGCAGTGCCTATCGCCCAGACGTTTTTCATTCCGTTTCCGGAAACAGATTTTCAGGCGTCGCTCAAGGCGATCGACACCACGGGCACCCCTGTGGGCAACAGCCTCAAAACCATCATCGCCATTGTGGTACCCACGGCAGGCACCGTGATGGTCTACGACCACTGGGAAGATGGCTATGAAGCCGCTCCGGGCTCGCCTGTACAGGCTTCCACCCAGATCTGGGGGGATGGCAACCTCTCCAACGGTACCGCTCCTGGCTACCCTACGGACATCCTTCCCGCAGGCGCTGTCATCACGCTCAATAACAACATCCCGATGCCGCGCTCTGCCGCCACCATCTTGTATGATGGCCGTGACCGTCTCAGTTCAACTCAGGCCGTGGCCGTCACACGTGCGGGCTGGGCCATTGCCCCTGGCACTGTGCTCGCAAGCTCGACTGAAGTGTACGACACCCGTAAATGGGGCACCTCGTTTGAGATTCCCGTGGGCACCGATACCTCCACCCAGCAGCAGTTTGAATACACCTCCCTGCATATCGTCGCCGCACAGGACGGCACCGTGGTGCAGGTCGACAAGGACGGCAACGGCACGGTGGATGTGACACGCACTTTGAATCTTGGCGACACCATGACGGTCAGCGGAGGCATTCTCTCCGGCGCAACGGTTACGGCCAGCAACCCGGTGGAAGTGCATGAGCTCACTGGCGACATCGGTTCCTCCCACGAATCACGCACCTTCGCCATCCGCCCCACCGGCCAATGGGCTTCCAGTTATTTTGCGCCAGTCGGGACGACCCTGGCCAGCGAGGTCCACAACATCTACCTCTTCAATCCTGGTGCCTCTACCATCACCGTGAGTTATGAGACCACCACCGGCACTGGTACCTTCAACATAACGGCCAATGGCAACTATGAGTTCCGTATGCCAATGAACTCTGGCGCGCACTTCTACACCGTCAATGACGCCCCCTTCTACGCCGTCGGCGCTAATGATGCAGGCGGTGCTGCCGCCAGCAACCAGACGCATGACTGGGGCTACGCCCTGCTGCCCGAGACCGCTCTCACCACTTCCGTGGTCACCTCCTGGGCTCCCGGTTCTGATGACCTTGCCGCTCCTCTCGGCGTGCCGGATCAAAACGGCAGCCCGGTGTGGGTGACCCCCACCCGCAGCACCACGGTGTATGTGAACTACTCCGGCGACCTCACCGTTGGCCCCAATACCGCTCCGGATACATCCAAGTACGATGTCTCATACCCCGTGAACAAGCTCGCCTCGCAGACGATCTACAACACAACCGCCAAGGACATGACCAAGGCGCGGATCTACACCACGGACGGCACCACCATTGCCACCGCCTGGGGTGAAGATTCCTCAAAGGCATCCGCTGGCGCGCCTTGCCTTGACATGGGCACCACCATCATCCCCTTCCCCCTGCCTGTTTTCTTGAAAACAGTCACGCTGGTCAATGACCTGAACTTGGACGGCAAAATCGGCACCGGCGACACCGTGGAATATGGCCTGACGCTGAGAAACGATGGCGTTGCAGACCTGCCAAACGCCATCATCGAAGATACGGTGCCCGTTGGCACCACTTACGTGACTAACAGCACCCTGCTGAACGGCATCTCCTACGCGGATGATGTCACTCCCGCGACGGTCTATCCTCTCGACAACGGCGGGCTCACTCTTCCCGCCGTGCCTGCTGGCAATGCGATCCACATCACCTTCCGCGTCACCATCAATCCCGGTGCCACGAATGTAACGAATACTGCCGCCGCCAGCAGCGGTGGCCTCCCGATTCCTCTTTCCGCCACCGTCGGCTTCTCCGTTCTCACTGGTCCTGGCTCCACTGCTTGCACCATTGGCTTCACCACTTCCACCGGCACTCCCGTCAGCTCTTACGCTTCGGGCGCTGGCATCTATGCCACGCTCACGGATGGGGATGCCAATACCAACCCCGCTACGGTGCAAACTATGACCGCCGTAATCACCGATGCCACCACTGGAGACGAAGAGCTGGTGACACTGACCGAGACCGGTGTGAACACCGGCATCTTCCGCAATACCAGCGCGCTTCCTTCTTCCACCACTACCGGCATCGGTCAGCAGGATGGAACACTCTACGCCCTTCCCGGACAAACTCTCACAGTCACTCACACCGATCCTAACTACGGCGATGTATGCACCAACACTGCGGTAGTCTCCGTGCCATCGCAGACCAAGTACCTTTACCTCAGCGATCCAGCCCAGGCCCTAGACCGTGTTGACCCCGTTGCTACGAATGACCTTACCACGGCCAGCACTGGTACGCTGGGCCTCGTCACTCCCACCATCACTGCTTCCGCCACCACCACCGGTTCCACTGCCAGCGGTAGCAGTGTGAGCTTCGCCCACACCCCGGGCGCCGGTACCAATCAGATCCTGATCGTCTCCGTGGGCGTGGGCGCAAATACGAATAGCGGCGCGGCAGGCACAGTCTCAAGCGTCACCTATGGCGGCACCCCGATGACAGAGATTGGCAATCAGGTAGCAGGCGGCGCCACCCCCGGCTCACGCATTCACCTGTACAAGCTGCTCAGCCCTGCGGCGGGTCCCTTGAACGTCATAGTCACCACCACTGGCACTGCCTCGATTACTGCTGGTGCCACCACCTTTAGCAACGTCAATCAGACGACTCCGCATGGCACCTTCGTTTCCACCTTTGCCACATCCTCGAATCCAGCTCCGTCTGCAACAGTAACTTCCGCCGTGGGCGAGTTGGTGGTGTCTGCCTGTGCCATCGACTGGGGTTCAACGACCCAGACCATTGCGACCTCCGCAGGCCAGACGGAGTTGTTCAATTTCAGCAGTTTCAGCTTCGTGGAAACCGCCGCCAGCACCAAGCCCGGTGCAGCGTCGGTCCTGCTGGGCTACACGGCAGGCGATAACACCCAGGAATATGCTTTGGGCGCGGTTTCGCTCAAGCCTTCCGCAGCCACTGGCACCACCAGCGCGACCTTCACGCAGTCACCCGCCTTCACTTCAAGCTTCGTGCTGCCAGCCAGCACAGCTCCAAGTGCCACGGCTTACTTCTCCGTGCTCTCCGGCTCCATGCCTGCGAGCCCCAGTATCACGGCAGTGCTCAAGCACGGTGCGACCACCTTCGCCACCAGCTCCAGCACTTCCTCAGATGGCACGAAGCTGAGCTTCACCTTCCCATCTCTCGTCAGCGCGGTAACCATTCCAACCGCTGCAGCCATCACCATGACGGTGACCACGGCGGAGTCAAACTTGACCTTCACCCTGGACTACGACAGCACCACCAAGCCGTCGAAGATCACGTTGCCCACCAACACGGTTATCCAGATCCCGGCGTTCGGGCTGTATGATGCCGCCTATCCTGGCGGCACGCTGGTTACCTCCATCGGCAATGGGCAGACGCTCTATGCGCGTGCTTCGATCACCGATCCCTTTGGCACCGCGGACATCTCCAGTGCTGACTTCACCATCACTGATCCATCGGCCGCAACGACCGTGGTCAACGTCACTAGCTCAGTGTCGAATAACGGCACCACGAAGATTCTAGAATACGCCTGGCTTTCAGGCCCCACCGATGGTGCCTATATCATTCAGGTAAAAGCCCATGAAGGCACCGAAGGCGTCTTTGCCACCTCGACCCTGCCGATTCAGGTCACATCCACCGACAACGGCACGCCCAGCACCACCACGTTCACCGATGTCAGCGGCACCAAGGTGAGCTCCTATACCACCACCGGTCCTGTGTATGTGCAGGTCATTGATCGCGACCAGAATACCAACACAGGTGTGGTGGAAACTGTCACCGCTGTGGTCACCACCGCGAATGGCGATAGGGAAACCATCACGCTTACTGAAACCGGTGCCAATACCGGCATCTTCCGCAGCGGCCCCATCACGACCAACACCAGCACCGTCACCCAGGGCAACAGCGCGCTGAATGTCGTCGCTGGCACGGGCCTGCACGTCGCTTACATTGATCCGACGGACCCAAGCGACACCTCGAGCGACAATGCTAATATCGCATCGCCTCCGGGTGTGCCAACCGTGTCCGCCTTCAAGACGCTTCTGGCCCCTGCCGATGGCACCGCGCTTG
>JAQGPI010000153.1 GCA_028293175.1 Verrucomicrobiaceae bacterium
GCGGCGCCGGTTTGTGCGGAAGCATCGTTGGGTGCGGGCTTGATGGTCAGTTGGGAGACGGCGCTGGCGGTCTCCTTGTCTTCACCGTCCACGGTCACAGTCAGAAAGGGCGCGGTCTTGCTTTCACGCGATGCCACATAGCAATTGGCTGAGATGAAGACGCTGCCGTCCATGAGCAGGAGGCCGCTGGAGCTTTTGCTGACCAGGGCCTCGATCAATTTCACATCCACCGGAATGACCATCCAGCCATCCTTCGGATCACCCGCATCGACGTCACAGCGAATGGAATGGCCATTGCCGAGCGCCACATCATAGACCTTGGAGCCAGGATAAGACCAGGGCCGGGTGTTGAACTTCGCTTCGTTAAAGGAAGCGCCCAGCCCTTCGGTATCTGGCGCGGATGCGGTGCCCTTGCCCTCCTCCCATTCGGAAGCGATGGTTGATACAGTGAACCATCTCAGGTCCGTACCCCGTCCTTCGCCGCCATTCTTCATGCCGCCGGCGGGATGCACATGCATGGTGGCAGCGATGACCTTTCGACCGTTCAGCGCGCTGACATCGAAATCAAACAGCCCGAACTCCTGATAACCCTTGAGCTTGATCCTTGGAGATTTGCCCCGGCTCATCTCTGTCTCCTTGCCCTGGCTGGAGATGGGCAAGTCACGCGTGACGGGACAGACAATCGACTCAACGCCGGGTGCGATGGAGACAAACGACAGCCAAAGAATGGCCAAAAGCCGATGAACTGCCGGTGCATGCTTTGAGGTCATGCATATCAGCATGATCGTGAAAGGCGATGAGGGTAAAGAACTTTTGACGACGGCGTTACTTCTGGCACTTGGGGCAGAAGAACGTGGAGCGGTTGCTCTGCACGATGCGCTTCACCGGAGTGCCGCAGCCAATGCATGGCTCGCCTTCTCGATCATAGACACGCAGGGTCTGCTTGAAATAGCCCGGTTCGCCGGTTTCGCGCAGGAAGTCGCGCAGAGTGGTGCCTCCCATTTCGATAGAGGCAGCGAGCACTTCCTTGATGGCCACCACCAGGGCAGCGAGCCGTGGCTTGCTCACCTTGCCTGCTTCGCGGACCGGACTGATACCAGCCATGAACAGGGCTTCGCAGGCGTAGATGTTGCCCACGCCGACCACGACATGGGAATCCATGATGACCTGTTTGATCGGGGCTTTGCGGCCCTTTGTCTGAGATTGTAGATAGGCGGCGGTGAAGGCTTCGCTGAGTGGCTCGGGGCCTAGATCGGCAAGGAGGGGATGGGCTTCCACCGGGCCCTCGATCATGAGAAAGGCCCCGAATCGGCGGGGGTCGTGCAGGCGGATATGCATGCCCGTATCCATCTCCAGGGCCACATGGTCGTGCTTGCGCCAGGGGGTGGCGGCATCCGTCACACGCAGGCTGCCGGACATGCCCAGGTGCATGAGCAGGGTGCCGGGCTTGGTTTTGAAGAGCAGGTACTTGCCGCGCCTGGAGCCGGAGATCACTTTGTGACCTTCCATGTTATGCACGGTCTCCGGCACCGGCCAGCGGAGCCGGGCATCCCGCACGATTACCTTGTGAATCTTGTGGCCCACGAGATGGGGGCTGACGCCGCGCAGCGTGGTTTCGACTTCTGGAAGTTCGGGCATGAGAGGGGATCAATAGCGGGAGGTTTTCCGGCATTCATCCTTCTTTTGCCTGCAAATGCGCCCTTCACCCCGGCACTTGCGGATGGCCGTAGGCTGTTTACCATGCCCGTCACCCGTGATGCAGATAGTTTTCAACGAAATCAGCGCCGCCGAGCTCTCGCAATTGCCTACGCAAGTGCAATTCCAATTGCTCGAAGCCATGAACATCCAGCCCCCTGATCTGGAAGGGGACATCCTGGCCAAGCGTTTCGGCGTGATGGAGCGCGGCACGACGAAGCTATACCGCTGCCGGGCCGGTGAGTATCGTATCTACTTTGCCGTGGAGGACGGCAATGTGCGGGTGCACCGGGTGCTGCATAAAGGCACGCTGGCGGATTTCTTCTTCCGCTCCAACCTGCCGGTGAGCGAAGACGAGGCGCTGGCCCAGTCCAAGCATTTCTGGAAGCTCATCGATGAGGGTGCGCGCACTTTGAAGGTGTGGTAGCCGCTACGGTGCCTTGGCTAGTTTTCCCAGGCGTTCGCGTTCACTGGGTTGGATAAGCACATTATGCATTTCCAGGGCGATCTGCGCCATCGTGGAAACGTCGTCAGCATTGGGTGAACCTGGATAAGCCAGGTGCTCGCAAAGGTCGATGAGATCGGGCAGTGTGGACATGCGAACATACAAGCGCGGCACTGCGCGCCGGAGCTCCAGATCACGCGGGGGATCGAGGACGAGCCATTTGAGAAAGAGGCTGTAATCCTCCTGAGTGGGGTAGGCGGTGGGATGGCGGCCACTGATCAGTGGCCCGCATTCCTCCCAGGTGCCCGTCTGAGCTTTGGTCACCCAGGGCTTCATGGACGGACGGGCCGCAACCAGCTTAGCAACTTCCTGAGCGCGCCATTTCCCTTCTGCACTGGCCGCTTCGGCCTTGGGCATGGCGGCAGGAGGGGGCGCCGGTGGTACCGCAATCGGTTGAGGAGTGGTGCCGACTGCTTGTGCAGCACGGATTGTCTGGCTGGCGACAGCAGTTGGCTGCTTTGTGACCACTGCTCCTGCTGATGCGGGTTTGCCAGTCCAGAACTGCTGGGCCGTGCTTAAAGCCCGTGTAAGCAGGTCCGGCTGTACCGCCCATACGCCCGCGACCAGGGCCATGCCGAGCACTTGGCCACTCAGGAAGGTCAGCACGCCGGAGGAGCGTGCTGCTGACGGCGGGGACTTGGGGGTGGGGGCCTCCACCGGTTTGGCAGGCAAGGAAGGTGCCGTTTTGGGGAGGGGCGCTTCAGTCGTCGGAGTTTCAGGAGGAGGAGCAGGAAGGGAGTATGGCTCTAGGGCTATGACTGCCGGGGCTTTTGCTTCTATAGGCGATGGAGCGGGTATTGGGCCAGCAGCCTCCATAGTGCTGGGAGCTGTTCCAATGAGCGGCACCTCCGAGGAGGTCTGTGATGGCTTCGATGGAGTTGTGGATACCAGTTCCTGTTTCGGCTGGGGTGGTGTGGACATGACGCTTTCCGCAGGTTCGGCAGGTTTTTCGTCCCTCGGTTCGACGATGACTTCGGCCAAGCCGCCGGGCTCCATGTGTTCCCGCCACCACGAATCTGGCACTAGTTCCTCAAACAAGGCCGCGCACAGCATGCTCGGTTTCAATTTCGTTCCCAATTGGCGCAAGGCGCTGTGGGCCTGGGGACTAGACCAGTCCACATCCGCTTCGGATTTGCGCACGAGTTGCTGCCAGAAGGAACGATCCTCCCAGGGGAGGGTCTCGATCAACTGCCCGGCGCTGAGCCAGGCTCGCACATCGGCGGTAAATTCAGGGCTGCCAGGAGGGTCGGAAATCTTCGTGGCCTGCTCGAATAAAGTTGCGGCGCGTTCCGGTTTGCTCAGCGCTAGCAGCCCGGCAAAGGCGGCGAGCACTTCCGCAGACGCAGGGTTTTTCAGGCGGTCCTGATGCAGAGTCAACGATTCGCCAAAGCGCGAGATGCGCTGAGTCATGGAACCGGCCTGCCAGCGCAGCGCAATCACGCGCGGCAGCTCGCTGGAGCCATGCTCGAGGGCGGCCAGCAGGTCCTTGGTTCGCACCAAATTGACCAGCACATTCGGCTGGCCTGCAAAGAGGCGGACGACGAACCGGCTGGCGGCGGGTATCGCGACAGGATCTGCAAACGCTTGATCGGCAAAGTTGCTGTAAGCCTCGCTGACTGCGCCATCGGAGTTCAGCGCCTTGTCGAGGGCTTCACCTAAATCTGCCAGTTTCTCCGGCAGTTGCGCCATCTCCTGGGGCTCGTGGCTGGTCCACACGTCGGCAATGGAATCCGAAGTGACGCGCGACCGGCGTGTGTGGATGCGCGGTAAGGCTTCGGGCGATGGTGCTTCCTCTGGTGTGGAAAACAAGGGATCGACAATGGGGGAGTCCATAACGCGGCATCAGTGGCCCCGGGCAGAGGGGCACATCATCTTAACCCTGTGCGAGGAGGGTGCCAGCCTTGATTGTCTCAGACTGCCTCAGTGAATTTCCCATGCCACAGGCTGTGTCCACCCCATCTCGGTCTGATCGGGATAAGAGGGATTTGGGTGAGGCTTGGACGAAGTGATGACCGCGCGGATGTACAGTTCCTTGCCAGTGACTTGGTAGCTGACCTCCGGGCCTTCCACCGAAGCGAAGGTCTTGCCCACATCGGCTGAGTACCGGAGGCGGGTCTTGTGAGTGTCATCTTCCGGCATTGTTACTTCAGTCGTGCTGGCATCGAAGTCCTTGGGCGTGCCGACGACCTTCGTAGTGTAGGTGACGCCCGGTTCCGCATGGATGCGCAGGTGCAGCTTGCCATCACGGAACTCCACCTCATCCAGTGTCACTCCTGACGAAGCATAGAAGTCGCCCGCCTTTAGGGCTCCGATCAGCGCATTGGCCTCTAGTTTGTCGGCATGCACCATGATCCAGCCGCGCCCGGGGGAGCCTTCTTCGCCATGGTAGTGATGTGAATCATCCGTGGCTACACCCATGAGCGGCGGCGTCTTGAACTTGGTCAGGCGCAGAGTGTTGGCGATGTCCCAGATCGCTTCATCGCCCACACGGTTTTCATCACCCAGATGATGGATGGAAGGATGGCCGTTGTAGACCTCAAAGAACTTTTCCTCCGCCACTTGCGCCATGTCTTCGGCGCTGAGGCCCCAGCGGAAATTCGGGTGGTTGACGTGCGTGATCATGGGCTGGCCCAGCCGCTGCTCCTGATCCATCACCGCGCGCAGGTTTGCCCGGATGACATCTGAAATGCTATCGCCGGTGAGGGGGGTGATGACTTCGGCGACATTCACTGCGCCGATGTGGATCGGCGACTTATCAAACTTGGCGCTGATTTCTTCCGCCTGGACCAGCAGGAATTGGCCGGGCTTTTCAAACAGCTTCCGGTATTCCTCCAGCTTCTTCAGGCGCACTTCCTTGCTGTCGTCCATCTCGCGCTCTTCCACCCATGGCGAGCCGAAGCGCGTCCGATACTTTTCCATCGTCGTCTTGCCCAGCGTTTTGCGCCGTTTTTCCACGGAGGTTTCGGCCATCCAGACCTCTTTTGCCTGCAGAATGTTGTGATCTGAAAGGCCCAGGAAGTTGTAGCCGTGGGTGACATACCAGTCCGTGACCATGTCCGGAAAATCGTTGCCATCGCTCCAGAGCGTATGGGTGTGGGTGTTGCCTTTGTACCAGTGCAGCGGCTCCGCGCTGGCGGGGGCGGTCAGAAGCAGGGCGAAGCAGCAGAAAGGACGAATCATGGTGGCCGATAGGGACGAGGGGAAAAGGTTGTTTCCATCACAAAAACGAGTCCTGCGCATGAAACTCACACCGTTGCGGAGCGGCACCGAACCATGTACGGAACGACATGTCTTTCTTTTTGCGAATCGCAGCTGTTCTCACGCTCGTCCTCATGGCCGGCGTGGCTGCCGTGCAGTTTTCCAGCCTGTCATGGCCAAGCACTGTGGCGACGGTGCTACAGGGAGGCTGGGATGGCGAGCTGAACCTCGGGCACAAGGGCGGCAGCGAGTACCGCATCCTGTATCGTTACCAAGTGGGTGCCCAGACTTATGAGAACTCCTTCGTCGGTTTCGGCAACGAGCCCAGCGTGATGCATATTCTCAACACCAAGGAAGAGCGCCAGCCGCGCGAAGAGGACCAGGTGAATGTGTACTACGCGCCCTTTTACAACGGCCTCAGCGTGCTTCAGCCCGGCCCTGCGGCCAATTTGTGGATCTGGGGCCTGGTCGCTGTTTTGGTGTCGATGCTGTTTTGGCTCGTCGCCAAGGTGATGCAAGAGCCGGTGATCTAATGCGCCGAGCGCTTCTGCTCGAACAGCCACTTCCACACCTCAGGATTGTCATAGGTCACTGTCCAACAATCGTGCTGCGCTTCCGGGTAGAGGGTGAATTTCACCGGCGTGCCCATCTTGGTCAGGATGTCGTTCATGCGCTTGGAAAACGCCGGGTCCACCACTGGGTCCTTAGCGCCGTGGAAGATCCATTCGGGGATCGACTTGATGCGCTCTGCCATCACGAAGCGCACGCCCACGCCGCCGCAGATCGGGATGATCGCCGCCCATAGCTCAGGGTATTCCATCGCCGTTTCCCAGGTGCCGAATCCGCCCATGCTGATGCCCGTGAGGTACACGCGGTCGGCATCAATGCGGTACTTGCGCATGATTTCATCCGTCAGTGCCTTCACGCCGTGCGGATTCCAGATGTTGTGGGGCGCCACCTGCGGGCTCACCACCACGGCGGGGAACTTTTGCCCGGCGGCAATCAGCTTTGGCGGCCCGTGCTTCTTCAGCAACTCCAGGTTGTCGCCGCGCTCGCCCGCTCCATGCAGAAACAGGATCAGCGGCCACTTCTTGCCTGCGTCCGTAGCATAACCTTCCGGCAGGCTGAGCAGATAAGGATAGTGCACCTTGATCGTTACGTCCGCCGTGTAGTCGTCGTGGGACTGAGCGGGCGTTTCTGCCTGCACTGATTGGTAGGCAAAGACAAGGCTGAGGAGTGTGCGCAGTAGGAGACGGCTCATGAGGCGGCAGGGGGGGAAGACGGAGGACTACTTCTTTTCGTCTTTCTTAAACATGCGTTGCCAGATGCTGCGCTTCTTGGTCTGCTCACCGGAGTTATCCTCCGGTGGTGCTGCGCGGGTGCCGGTTTTTTGCGCGGGCTGCTGCGGGAAAGAGTTTCCACCCTCTGGCAGGCGCGGCACATTGCCCCGGTTGGGAACGTTGCCATTGCTACGATCCATCGGGGGGGGCGCGTTGCCGGTATTGGTGAAATCAATTACAGCGGCTTTCATGTCCGGTGCCTGCACATTGTAGGTGCGGGATTTCGGCGGCAGCGGCGTGCCCTTGCCGTCATAGGTGAAGAGGATGCTCTGGTACACTTCGCCCTGCAGATTGCTCATCCGCTGCTCAATCATGCGGCCAAAGTCATCGAAGAGGAAAGAGGCGCGCGCTTTCAAGATATCTCGGCCATCGTACACGTTGCCCTGGACGGTCATGCCGCGTTCGTTGAGCAAGTATACTTTCTTCGAAACCAGCACATTGTGCTGGTCATAGGTGAACTCGCGCTGCTCATGCGTGATGGGGTCCTGGGTGGATTCTGTGCGCGTGCCGTTCGCATGGTAAACCGTGCGCGCCTTTACAATGTTGGGATTGTCCACCGCCATCACGGAAGAAGCGAGCAGCAGGGACAAGGTAAAAGCAGACATTTTCATGGCGGTATGCAATCGTTGCGGAATGCTGATCATATCCATCGCAGGCCTTGCCGACAATGACAAAAGGCCG
>JAQGPI010000156.1 GCA_028293175.1 Verrucomicrobiaceae bacterium
CTCCTGCCGGTTTTCACCAACCTGCGGCGCAGCCGCGAACCAATGCAGCGCCTCGTTCAAGTTGACCACCGCCTTAGCTCATGCCAGAGCACGACCAAGCCGTGTGGACGCCCGCCCAATTCGCTTCTCGAAGCGCGACGCTTAACCTTAGCGCCTCGGTGCAAGGACTCTGCACTGTTCGCCAAATGGTTTGTGATGACGTCGTCGTTTGCAACGCCGCAGACTTCATCGCCTGGTCCGCTCCTCCGTGCAGTTTGAGTTGTGCGAAGCCTGCCTCGTTGGGGATTGCGGTCGAGGAGGGCGTGTCGCGATCCGGCGGTTTGACGAGTGCGTGCTGATCATTCCAGATTTTACTGCCATGGCCCGGGGAAATTGGGAGGCGACGGCCTCTCATCAACTTTGGCGGCGATAAATTCGCCTGCCAAAATGTCGTGCTCTGAAGGATAGCCACAAAAGATCTCAAAGATCACAAAGTTCTGAACTGAGCCCAAGCAAAGCAATCAGCCGCGCCCATCTCTGTGATCTTTGAGCTCTTTTGTAGCAAATCTCCCCTTCTCTTTTGAGGCCAATCCTTCCTTGAGCCCACCGGATTCTTGCCTACACTGCGCCCCCTTTTCCCTCAAACATCATGTCAAAGTTCAAAATCCTCATCGCCGGCAACAACGACCCCATCTCGAGCAAAGGCATCGACCTCCTCAAGGCGGAGTCCTCCTTTGAGGTGGTGGTGAACATGGCCCTCAAAGAGGAGGCCGCCATGATCGAGGCCTCCCGCGACGTGCATGCCATCATCGTGCGCTCCGGTGCCAAGGTGACCGCGAAAGTCATGGAAGCCGCCCCTCATCTGAAAGTGATAGGCCGTGCCGGTGTGGGCGTGGACAATATTGATGTGCCCGTCGCATCGAAGCGCGGCGTAGTGGTGATGAACACACCTGGCGGCAACACCATTTCCACCGCTGAGCAGGCCTTCACCCTCATGATGGCCCTTTCCCGGAAGACCCCGCAGGCGCACGCCACCATCGTCAGCGGCAAGTGGGACCGCAAAAACTTCCAGGGCACCGAAGTGTATGACAAGACCCTCGTCGTACTCGGCATGGGCCGCATTGGCGCCGAGTTCGCCAAGCGAGCCAAGGCCTTCGGCATGAGCGTTGTCGCCTACGATCCCTATCTTTCCAAAAACCGGGCTGAAAGCCTTGGCGTCACCCTTTGCGAAGACCTCGATGAAGCCATCGTGCAGGCCGATTACATCACGATGCACATGCCGCTCACGCCTGAGACGAAGCACATGATCAATGCGAAGCGTCTCGCAAGCCTGAAGAAAACCTGCCGCATAATCAACTGCGCTCGCGGCGGCCTGATTGACGACGCCGCTTTGGCCGAAGCCCTCACCGCCGGTACCATCGCCGGTGCAGCGCTCGATGTGTTCGAAGTCGAGCCGCCTCCTGCCGACTACCCTTTGCTCAAGGCCCCGAACACCGTCTTTACCCCGCATCTCGGTGCCTCCACCGAAGAAGCGCAGGAAAACGTCGGTATCGAGATCGCCGAAGTCATCAAGGCGCACCTGCTCCATGGCACCGTCGTCAACGCCGTGAACATGCCGAACGTCGATCCGAAGGTGCTCGCCGAAATCGGTCCCTTCCTCAAGTTTGGCGAACTCCTTGGCCGCCTCGTTTCCCAGTTCGCCCCTGCCCGTGCCAACGTTGTCCGCATCAACTACAGCGGCAAGGTCGGCGGCGGTGATACCACGCTCATCTCCCGCGCCGTGCTAAAAGGTTTCCTGGAACGCGCCGTCGGTGCCGAGCAGGTGAATTACATCAACGCCAACGGCGTGGCTGAAAACCTGGGTCTCCGCTTCACCGAAAGCCGTCTGGCAGAGGCCAGCGAGTTCAACGACCTGATCGAAGTGGTGGCCCACAATGAAACGGAAACGGCGACCATCGCCGGCACCTTCTTCGGTGGCGACCCGCGCATCGTGAAGATTAATGGCCGTCGCGTGGAAGCCACCCCCGCAGGCACCCTGCTGCTCATCGAAAACATCGACCGCCCAGGCATGATCGCCGCCTACAGCTCCATCCTGGGCAAGCACAGCATCAACATCGCCGACATGTCGCTCTCCCGCGACAAGCAGAGCGCCACCGCCCTGGTGATCCTTACCCTCGACTCCACCCCCAGCCCAGCGGTCATCGCCGAACTGGAAGGCATCGAAGGCATCAAGCGCATCCATTGTCTGGCGCTGGACTAACCGCAGGAAGCCGTCCCGCTTTTCCGTTTTAAACCCCGGTCTTGGAACTCAAGGCCGGGGTTTTTCATGACGTCCCGAGAGGATCGAAATCTATCCCTACGGCCCGGACAACAATAACTGCCCGATGTTCGGTGGTGCTCCGGAGTTCAAGAAGAATCCCCTGCCCACCGATGTTCCAGCCGTCTGCAACAGTGCGCCGCTGATCGGTTTCGAAATCGAGCCCGGGGGCGTCACTGTTCCGCTAAACATGCCCGTTGCAGAGGTGAGCGTCAGCTTCAAAGTCGGCACTATTGAGGGTGCCGAGGAGGTGACCACATTCGTTGGGCTCACATTCAGCGTCTGAGTAGTGGCCACCGCATAGCCGCCTTTCGTCAGCACCGCCTTGGCTGCGCCCGCTGGATTCCACACACTGAGGATGCGCGTTCCTGGCGGCGGCGGCGTGTAGATGGCGATCCGAGCGCTGCCCACTGAGGCGTTTACGCCGGGCAGTTCCACCGTCTGATTCGCGCGGCCAGGCCGCACCAGATCGATGAAACAACCGCCGTCAACGTCGGGCGTTGTGGGCATTGCGGAGGAGAAGGTGATGCGGCCCTGATTGGCATAGAGGCCTACGCTGGCCACTCCCCAGCCATCGGGACGCACGCCACCCGTGGCAACGAAGGCAGTGCCGTCGAACAACCGACCCGTGTACGTCAGGTTGCCCAGCTTGTCCACCCGGCCGGAGGCCACCACCGCCTGGATCAATTTCGAACTCGGATCAGACAAGTTTCCAAAAGTGCTGGTACCATCCGCCACCGTGTATAGGCCGGCCTGGGGGCATGGATCGATCGTGCTGAAATCACTGGCCACCGTGATGGAGTTCTGCTCCGTACCCAGCTCTCCGTCGCCCAGGGTGAGGAAGTAGGAGTTATTGATGAAGCTTGTGAGCTGCAACGTCAGCGTGCGCAGCTTCGTCGGCGGCCCGATACGCACGACGAACCCGCCCGTGGCGCTCAGCTTGCCGGTAAAAGGAAAGGTGCCATGGGCCGTGATCAGCTTGCCCGTGAGCACCCCTGCGCCTGTCACTTTTGCCTCCACGCTCCCCGACAGATCGGAATTGAAATAGGAGTTGATGTAGCCCGGCCGGAACGTCACGGGCTCATCATCCTCAATCGTTACTTGCAGGCTATCGCTGCCCTCAATCACCGCTCCGGGCGTCAGCGAGCTGACATTCAGAGTGAAGTAGCGGGTGCCGTCCGCCTTGGCGTTGTTGAAAACGGCGAGCGGCAGGAAGTGCAAGCCTTCGCCCACATGGAAGGTAAGGGTCGGAGTCGGATTGGCCAGATAGAAATCATTATCCTGTCGCGCTCCTTGAAAGCCGTTAGTTGAGGCTGCGATCTGGACCTGTACTTCCCCCTGGAAGCTTGACCGCTGCAATGGAATGGAAATCGTCCCCGCGCTCTCCTTCACCGTCAGAGTGGTGGTGGTGAAACCAGGCGCCACTGGCGCTGGATCATTGGCAATCGTCATCGTCTTCGATCCGCCCACTGTGGCACCGAGCGTGGGCGCGGAGAGAGTCAACGTAAAGTTCTCATCAGGCTCTGTCACGCCATCCTGCAATGCGGTGACGGGAACGGTGGCGAGGTAGGCGGCGTCGCCCCCTCCTGCATTAGCGAAGGGCAAAACGGTGGAGAAGGGAGCATAGTCCGAGCCTGCGATGGCAGTACCGTTGGAGGTGGCAATGGTGACGGAGGGCACCCCGGTGCCTGCGAACAGCCGCCGCACTTCCACCTGGTAGCCCGCCCCCTGCTGCTCCGAAATCCGGCTGCTCGACCTGTAGATCTGGAACTCGCCCACGCTCGAGGCCGGAAAGTACTCGAGGCTGAAATTGCCGCCATTGTCCTCAGTGCCGCCGTACGTGCCCACCCAGATATGATACTGTGTACCAGAAACGGCGGTGAAGGTGGCACGGCTGTTATAGCCGAGGCCCTCGTCGTCACTCGCTCCTACCTGCACCAAGTTTGCCAGTGTGGTGCCAGTGTATACCGCCATGACAGTGTCATGCCCCTGACTGCCAAACAGATAGCTAAAATTCGTGCTCACTACCGCGGCCCCATTGAAGGCGGGTGTCCAAGTGTACCACACTCCCGCGCCTAGATTAGCGGCGGGCGCCGTGGTCGCCGCCGCTGGAGTGTCATCCGTGTTGGTAGCGTTAAACGTCGAGCCTTGTACCACATCCATATTTCCAACGAGGACGGCGGCGTCATCGAAGAAATCGTTGTCCTGTCCGGGCTGGTGGACGCTGATGTCAAAAAGGCCGACCGTCTCCACGCACACATAATAGCGCAGGTCCTTATAAATCTGTAGAACCGGCGATTCCGTGCCGACACCCGCCGCATTGGCTTCGCTGACCAGGGTGAGAGCGCCCGCGCCGCCGTCATTGTCGGTAAGCACGAACACCCCAAACTTTACCGATGCCGCGTGCTTCACCACTACCCGGGCAAAACTGGAGCTCACCAGCGCATCGAACCGGTACCACGCGCTACGCGTGAGCTTCGTCCCCGCGATGTACGGGTCCAGCGGCTCCGCCGTCGCCCCCGCCACGATTTGGTTGCGCAAGGTCACCCCCTTCCCACGCAGGACCATGGCCCTGGCGAAGTTGTCATTCACAGGCACCACCGCTTGAACTACGGCAGGAAGGAGAAGAGCGCTCAGGACCAGGGCGCGAAATACGGGGTTTTTCATAAGAGGGAGACGGAATTGAGGAGCGAGAAAGAGGGAGGAAACGGGCCGAGTGTACCTCATCGGATCGTTTCCAAACAGCCTTGGATGTACAGCTTTTTCGGAAGGGCAGGAACGACTGAGTGCTACTCGATAGTCATAAGCGCTAAAAACCGCGTATCAACTGGCAAAGTATAGAGCTATGAACATCCTTTTCCCTCCTAGTGCAGATGGCAAGGCTGGTACTTTTCATGCATCTGGAAGCAGCCGCCTTTCGCAAGGCGTGGAACGGCTTTAATCTGCTTCAGGTGCGCTCCAAGTCTCCTGAGGCGAATAAAACATCCCAAAGCCCCAGGAGTTCTCCATCAGCCAACCGTCGCCTATTTCTTTTCCTGAAGGAAGACGAACACGCCCTTCTTGTTACTCACCAGCACATCCACGAGGCCGTCCTTGTTGATATCGCCGGTGGTCACTTGAGTGCCCACGCCGGAGTCATCGTCGATCTGATGAGGAATGAAGTCCGCGCCGCCCTTGCCATCACGCTTGATTTCGAACCAGTAGAGCACGGCAGGAGCGCCGGGTTCTTCGTCCTTGTTCGGGCCGTGGGCCCAGTAGCGCTTGCCGGTGATGAGGTCCTTCACGCCGTCGCCATTGATGTCGGCCATGTCGGTCGCATGCGTCTGGGAGAACTTCACGCCGTGCGGGCTGTCCTCGGGCTTGCTGCCCATGATCTGGTGCGCGGTGAAGGTGCCGTCTTTGCCCTGCTCATACCAGGCGAGGCCGTAGCCATGCGCATCCCAGCTCGTGATCACATCGTTGCGACCATCGCCATTGGCATCATAGACCTGCATCTGCGAACCGCCGCGCGATCCTTCAGGAGCAAAGGGCGTGGCATGGAAGGCCCAGTCTTCGCTAGCCGTGGCGGGTTGTTCGCGCCAGCCGTCCTTGTCTAGGATATCCACGCGACCGTCGCCATTGATATCGCCAAAGCCGTAGCCGTGGGTGTAGCGGAAGTACTTCTTGATGTCCGGCTTGCCAATGGCGTGATAGGTGGCGGGCTTCGTTGGATCAGACCAATCAAGCTGCGCATAGCCAAGACGGCCGCCGGAGTGCATGACCAGCTCGGGCTTGCCATCGCCAGACACATCACCGAGCTGCGGCGACTCATTGTCCGTGACGTCAAAGATCACGTGGCGCTTCCAGGCGGAGTCAGTGCGCTTGCCGGGATTCTCGTACCAAGCGGTGATTTCGCCGGGCCAGGAGAAGACGACGATGTCCGCCCAGCCATCGTTGTTGAAGTCATACGAGTAGCTGAGGAAATAATCGGAGTAGCCCAATGGATCGTAGGCTTTGAACTCCGGGCCCGTCTTGGCGAAGATGGCGAAATTGCTCTCGTAATCGGCATCGGTCACCGGTTTCTTTTTGTCGGCCTTGGGCGCGCTGAAGGCGGAGCGGTTCTTGAATTCAGGCCCCCACCAGATGAACGGGCCGGCGCAGATGTCGATGCTGCCATCGTGGTCGAAGTCCGCAAAATGCGCGCCTTCGCTCCAGAACTCCTTGGTGACGGTGATCTTCTTGAAGCTGATGTCCGCCGCTTGGGCGAGACCGGTGCCCGCAAGGGCGAGGAAAAGGAGTCGGGTGGTGATGTTCATGAAGTGGAGCAAAGGAAGATTAACAACGTCAGCAAGCAAGCGGTCTTGCGAAAGTGTTCATTGGAACATATGATACGAGCACGTTGCAAACCGCCAGCGTATTCGCATACTCCCGCGCACTCATCACTTTGCTATGCTTTCCTTCATCAAGATCAAGAACCTCGCCCTCGTCGAAGACGTCACCTGGGAACTGGGCAAGGGGCTGGTGGGGGTCACCGGCGAAACCGGCGCGGGCAAGTCCATCATCGTGGGTGCCCTGAAGCTGATCCTCGGCGAGCGGGCGGACCGCAGCCTGATCCGCACCGGGCAGGAGCAGTGCAGCGTGGAAGCCTCGTTCCAGCTTGATGATGCGAAGGTGGTCGATGGCATCCTAGACGAGGCCGGCATTGAAAAGTGCGAGGACAATACTCTTTTATTGAAGCGAGTGGTGAGCGCCAGCGGCTCCAACAAGCAGTTCGTCAACGGCTCCCCCGCCACGACTCAGGTGTTGAAGGATGTGGGCGAATTCCTGGTAGATTTGCACGGCCCGCATGACCATCAATCGCTGAATTCACGCGAGCGCCAGCTTGAGATGCTGGACAAGTATGCCGGGCTGGAGGGCCAGCTTGAAACCTATCGCGCCGCCTGGAAACAATGGCGCAGCACGGTGGTGGAGCTTGAAGATCTCGCCACCAGCGACCGTGCCAGCCAGCAGCAGATCGACGTGCTGAAATTCCAAGTGAACGAGATCGCCGGTGCCAAGCTGAAGGCTGGCGAAGATGAGGAGGTTGAGGCCCGTCATCACGTGGCAGCGAATAGCACCCGTTTAGGCGAACTGTGCAGCGCCCTTTCAGATCGGCTCGGAGATGGCGAGGGCAGCGTGCTCACCAGCCTGCGCGAGCTGGCGAAGATGATTCACGAGCTGGAGAAGATCGATCCCGGCAGCAGCAAGTTGTTTGAGGAGTTCGAAAGCGCCCAGGTTTCGCTGCGCGAAATCGAGGTGAACGTGAGCGATTACGCTGAGGAGCTGGACTTTGATCCCAAGGAATTCGCGAATCTGGAGGCGCGCATGAGCCAGATCCAGACGCTGAAGCGCAAGTACGCGCCGACGGTGAAGGAGATTCTCGAACACCAAGCCGAATGCGAGGCGCGGCTGGCGAAGATGGAGGGGCGCGGCGAGGAAATCGAACGTCTCACCAAGCTCGCCGTCGAGCAGCGGGCCACCGTCGAAAAGCTCGGCAAAGGCCTGAGCAAAAAGCGCGCGGATTCGGCTCCGAAGCTGGCGAAGGAAATCTCTGTCCACCTCAAGGACCTGGGCTTCAAGCAAAGCGTGTTTGAGGTGCAGCTCAGCGCCCACACCGAACCTCAGCGCGATGGCGTGGAAGAGGTGGATTTCCAGTTTGCGCCCAATCCCGGCGAGCCCTTAAAGCCTCTGCGCCTCACCGCCTCCAGCGGGGAAATGAGCCGCGTGCTGCTCGCGGTGAAAAGCGCCCTCGCCTCGCAGGATGCCGTGGGCTTGCTTGTCTTCGATGAAATCGACGCCAATGTAGGCGGCAACATCGCCGAAGCCGTGGGCCGCAAGATGGCCGCGATAGGGGAGAAGCGCCAGGTCATCGCCATCACGCACTTCCCGCAGGTGGCCAGTCTGGCCCGTCATCACTTCGTGGTGAGCAAGGAAATCGCACTCAATCGTACCAAATCCAACATCAGACAGATCGAGGGGGATGAGCGGGTGGAAGAACTCGCCCGCATGCTCGGCGGCAGTGCCAGTAGCGCTCGAGAGCACGCGAAGAGTTTGCTGGCTGCGGCGGGTTGAGTGCATTATCTTGATCCCATGCCAACGCTCGTCTCCACCGACGCGACCTTTGAATACCAGCTTCACACGGCTGAGGAGTTTCTGGACTGGCTGGAGCCAGGGAAACACGCCGACCTCATCGGCGGTGAGATCCTTATGCACTCCCCTGTCAGTCTCAAACACGCTCGATTGCTCAACTTCCTTGATCGTCTTCTAAGCGGCTATCTGGAGAAATCCAAGCTAGGAGGAGAGCTGTTCCGTGAGGTCGTGGCGGTCAGGCTCAGTGCCCGCAATGTCTTTGAGCCAGACCTATCCTGGTTCAGCCCCGAGCAGGCTGCCAAGCTGCCAGCTACTCATGCACCCTTCGCCCCGCTGTGGGTTTGCGAGGCTCTATCTCCTCGCACGGCTGATCGCGACGTCGGCCCGAAGTTCACGGCCTACGAGGACCATGGCGTCAAGGAGTACTGGGTGCTCGATCCCCATACCTTGCGCCATCGTTTCTACGCATTGGAAGACGACGTCTTCGTTGAGTTTGCTGAGCAGGGAGACTGGATCGAATCGCGGATCATCCCCGGCTTTAAGGTTGCCCGTGAATGGCTGAATCCAGAGGCGATGCCAATCGTCGGCGATTGTCTCGCACAATTGACTTCCGAGTTCTAACATCCGCCCTCCCACTTTCCTCCCATGTCACTGATTGATCGACTTGAGCGTGTCTTCTTCTGGCTCTCTGGAGCCGCCACCGATACCCTGGAATCCTGTCCTGCCTGGGAGCGGCGGAAGTACGTGGCCTTCGGTGCCACGGTGCTAGTGCCTTCAGCCTTCGCTCTCATTGCCTCCGCCTATGCGGTCGGCACGCTAACAACCGACTGGCGCATCATCGCCCCCGTCTCGCTGGTGTGGGCCTTCATCATTCTCACCGTGGACCGCGCGCTGCTGGCCACCTACCGCGCCTATCAGAACATCTTCCGCAAGGCGGCGCAATTCGGCCTGCGCATCGTGGTGGCCGCGCTGATGGGCATGACCATCGCGCATCCCATCTCCTTGATGCTGTTCCGCGACACCATCCAGTCCGTGGTTGAAAAGGACCGTCAGTCCGAGATCGAAGCCGCCCGCGCCAAGTCCCTGGAGCAGAAGAAGGCCGTCGAAATCAAGGTTCCCATCGTGGAAACCGAGATCGCCAAGGCGCGCGAGCGTTGGAACGAGACCTTCAACGCCAAGTTCTTGGAAGGTCAGAAAGACGAAAGCGGCAAGCCCCTGACCGACGAAGAAAAGGCCGCCAAGGCCGCTCTCGACAAGAAGATCGCCGAAGCAACCGCAGCCCAGCACACTCAGCTCGCTGCCCTGGAAAAGCAGATCGCCGAGCAGGAGGTCGCCAATACCAAGCTGGCTGCTGAGCTCAACCAATGGCAGACCGATTTCGAGCGCGAAGTGAATGGCCAGCGCAGCGGCATCATCGGTCTCGGCCCCCGCGCCAAGAGCATTCAGGAGGACCAGCTTGCGTGGCGCCGTCTCGAGTCAAAACGGCTGGCCAGCGTGCTGGAGGGCCTCACCGCCCAGCGCACTCAGCTTCTGGGCGACCTCGACGCCGCAACGGCCAATGCCACCACCGTTTTCAACGCCAAGCTGGCCCAGGATGCCGCCCGTGCGAAACTGGAGCAGGAGCGGCTGGATGGGCTCAAGCGCCAGGTGCAGCAGCAGCAGGCGGATCAGTTCGTTGAACAACAGAACGGCATCCGTGGCAGCTTGCAGAAGGAGATCGATGCCCAGCTCGCCCAGTTGAAAGGATTGCATGAAGAAATCTCCAGCCTCACTGCCGACCAGGATGCCCGCGTCGCTGCCATCCGTGCCGAACCGCGCAAAGACATCCTCACCCAGACGCTGGCCCTTCACCGCTTGTTTGAAGAAGGCGGCCAGGGCGGCAAATTTGCCCTCATCGCCTACTTGGTGTTGACCTCTCTCTTCATGCTCGTAGACACGATTCCGCTGGTGGTGAAGTTCTTCTCCAAGCCCGGACCCTACGATACCTTGCTCGACATCGACGAAGTGCGTTTCGACCGAGAGCGGAAGAGCTTCCTGCAAAGCTTCCACAAGTACATGGACGGCCTCTCGAGCGGCCGGATGCTGCACCTTACCCGCAACAAGCCGCTGGAAGCCGCTCTCATTGAAGGCGTTGATCGCAGCCGCGCGGCCAAGGAATTCCTGGAGCAGCTCCTCGAACTCGAGAAGGCCTTTGAAGAGAAGGTTCGCATCGAGCGTGAGCGCATCGCCAGCGAACAAATCGGCGAGAAGGCGACCGAGAAAATCGCTATGCTGGAGAACATGATGCAAAGCTTCTACGGCGATCTGCGCCATCGCATGGAGCTGTTCTTCTGCGATGACGCCGCCCGCCGTGCAGCATTGTAGGCCGTGAATCTTGTTGGGGAAACAACGGGCACAGGTACGCTCTTGCAGGCAGGAAAGCCCGCAACACATTGCAGAACAGGCAAACATTGTGTGGCAGGCTTTCCAGCCTGCCGGCTCTGAAGTGCCCTAAGTTGGGAACACTCCCTGTGCCATCCCACCTCTCACCCCGATCCCTCCCTCTCCCATGAAGATCGACAGCAGCACCCGCATCCTCCTTACCGGTGCCTCTGGCGGCATTGGCACCCATCTCTGTGAAGTCCTCGCCCGCACTGGCGCGCATCTCATGCTGGTGGCCAATCCCGGTGTCGACTTGCGCATCGTGCAGAAGCGCGTGATCGAGCTCGGCGGCAAGGCCGATTACCTCGTGGCCGATCTGCGCACGGATGAAGGCATCACCTCCACCGTTGACGAAACGTTGCGCGTGCTCGGCGGCATCGACATTCTCATCAACAACGCTGGCATCGAATACACCATCGCCTATCACGAACTGCCAGAGCAGGACATGCTCGATGTCATGAATGTGAATCTCATCGCCGCCATGCGCCTGACCCGCCGCTTACTGCCCTCCATGCTGGGACAAAAAAAGGGGCACATCGTCTGCATGTCCTCCCTGGCCGGACGCGCAGCCCCTGCGTACCAAGAGCCGTATGCCGCGAGCAAGGCTGGGCTTGTCGCCTTCACCTATTCCCTGCGCGCCACCTATCGCGGCTCCGGTGTCAGTGCCTCCGTCATCTGCCCGGGATTCGTCGATACGGGCATCTACCAGCGCCTATGCGAGAAGACCGGCATGAAGGCCCCTTCGCTTCTCGGTTCATCCAAAGTGGAGGCCGTAGGCCGGGCTCTGTTGCGGGCCATTGCCAGCGACATTCCTGACGTGCTGGTCAATCCCATCCCCGTGCGGCCTCTGCTGGCGCTGGCCCAGCTTTTTCCCAAACTCGGCGAGAAGCTCATCATCGCCACCGGCGGTCACGAATTCTTCCGCCGGGTGGCCGAGCGACTGAAGACAAACTGAACAAGACCGCCGAGAAAGCACTTGCGCGGAGGCCCAGTTCAGGCATCTTTGCGACCCTTCACGGGATTCCGATGTAGCTCAGCGGTAGAGCGGGTGACTGTTAATCACTAGGTCGTAGGTTCGAACCCTACCATCGGAGCCAATCTTCAGCCTCGCAAAACGCGGGGCTTTTTTCTGTCCGGGCCCAAAATGAGACTCCGTCTGTGTTCGCGAAGCATGGCAGCGACGTTGAGCCGCTGAAGAGCTCATTTATCGAGTGCCTTAAACGCGAAAGCGAACTAATCGTCATAGGGTATTACCCCATTGTTGTACAGCCCGGTCCTCGCATCCTGATGCCATGCGCAAACAGCTTCATACTTATATCGACGATCATCTGTCCGGTTCGGTGGTGGCTTTGGAGCTCCTAGCTTATTTTAGCGACTCTCTGCCGCAAGAGATCGCGACACCTCCAGAGGTACTGGCTCTACGTGATGATATTGCCACCGATCAAAAAGTCCTGCTCGACATCCTACATGAGTTGGGAGGGCGTGAGAGCGTGGTTAAGCAAATGGGAGCATGGATGACCGAGAAA
>JAQGPI010000528.1 GCA_028293175.1 Verrucomicrobiaceae bacterium
GAAATCGGACATTTGGCGTCCGAATCAAACCAGATCCGACCGGATCCGACTGAGATTTTGCGCCGATCACCGCATTCATGGAAATCACAACCCAACTACCTGGAGAAGACAACCGCCGACCACGCTAGAAGGAGAAGCTTGCAAAATACCCCCCATCTGTGGCGTAATTAGCCGCTGACTCCCTGCACCCTTAACCTGTTCACCCGCCATGTTCCGCATTCCAGGCATCCCCGGCAAAGACCTCTGTGACTCGCATCTTGGCGTGTCGCGTCGTGACATCCTGCGCGTGGGCGGCGCTTCCATTTTAGGGCTGACGCTCAACAACGTCCTCCGTGGACAAGCCGCTGCTGCGGCCGCTCCTGCTGCTGGCGCGGGTCGTGCCGGATGGGGCAAGGCGAAGCATGTGCTGATGGTGTATCTCCAGGGCGGACCGAGCCATCTGGACCTTTGGGACCCGAAGGAGAACGTGCCGGACAACGTGCGCTCGGCGTTCAAGAACATCCCTACCAAGGTGGCGGGCAAGCAGTTCACGGAGATCCTGCCGAAGCTGGCGCAGGTGAACGACAAGTTCACCATGATCAACAGCATGAGCTACACGCCGAACGGGTTGTTCAACCACACGGCGGCGATTTACCAGATCATGACGGGCTACACGACGGACAAGGTGAGCCCGAGCGGCCAGCTTGAACCGCCTTCACCGAAAGACTTCCCGAACTTCGGCTCGAACATCATCCGCCTGAAGCCGATGGATGAGCCGATGCTGCCCTTCGTCATGCTGCCGCGTCCGCTGCAGGAATCGAACGTGGTGGGCAAGGGCGGCAGCGCCGGATTCCTGGGCAAGGCCTACGATCCGTACACGCTCTATCCCGATGGCGATGACCTCGATCTGGGCAAGATGGACCGCATCAAGATCGACGACTTGCAGTTGCGCCCGGACCTCTTCAGCGTGCGCTTGCAGCGTCGCGCCAAGCTGCGTACTGCCATTGATGCGCAGATGCCGGCCATTGAGAAGGCCGTGGAAAACCTGAGCATGGACCAGTACTACAGTCAGGCGCTGAACCTGATTGCCAGCGGTCGTGCCCGCGATGCCTTTGCCCTGGACCGCGAGACGGATCAGATGCGTGACCGCTATGGCCGCAACACCTTTGGCCAGAGCTGCCTGCTCGCCCGCCGCTTACTGGAAGCTGGCACGCGCGTGGTGGAAGTGATCTGGCCCAAGGTGGCGAATTCGGACAACCATAGCTGGGATCACCATGTGGGCCTGACCGAGCGCATGAAGAACAAGTCCGGCCCCATGCTGGACCAGGGCCTGAGCGCGCTCTTTGCTGATCTCGAATCCAACGGCCTGCTGGATGAAACCATCGTGGTGGCGCTGGGTGAATTCGGCCGCAGCCCTGAAAAGGGCGTGAGCACCAGCGGCAACGGCAACAGTGCCGATGGTCGCGACCACTGGCCTTACTGCTACACCGCCATCGTCGGCGGCGCGGGCATCAAGCGCGGCTATGTGCATGGCAAGTCCGATAAGACGGGCTCGTCGCCTGCCGAGAATCCGGTGCATCCCACCGAGTTGTTAGCCACGATCTACCACTCCATGGGCATCGATCCCGAGACGATTGTGTACAATCACCTCAACCAGCCGCGCGAACTGGTGAAGGCGAAGCCGGTGACGCAGTTGTTTGCGTAGCCGTTCGTTACAGAGTGACCTCGTCCAGCAGCTTCGCCACCTTGACCTCGCCAGTCGTGTGGAGAGGCTGCAAGGCGGATTGCAGCGCCAGAGCATGATCCGGCTCGCCGTGCACCAGGAAGACGTGATGCTTGGGCCCTGTAGTATGCTTGAAATAGCCCAGCAGCTCATCGTGGTCGGCATGGCCTGAGAAGCTGTCGAGAATCTCGATCCGCGCGTTGACGTCATAGCTGGCCCCAAGGATGGGCACTTGCTTCCAGCCCTCTCGGATCTTCCACCCCAGCGTGTTTTGCGCGCAGTAGCCAACGAACAGAACGGTGTTGTTGGGGTTCTCAATGTTGTTGCGCAGGTGATGCAGAATGCGCCCTGATTCCGCCATGCCGGAAGCAGAGATGATGATGGCAGGACCGTGAAGGGAGTTGACCTTCATGCTGTCCTCCACGCTGCGGACCATTTCCAGCCCGTCGAACCCGAAAGGGTCCTTTTTCATGAACAAGGCATCGCGCACGGCGGGCTTCAGATTTTCCGTGTGCAGGCGGAAGATGTTGGTCGCATTCACCGCCAGCGGGCTGTCCACAAAGGTTGGCACCTGCGGAAAGCAGCCTTCGCTGCGCAGCCGATCCAGGGTGTAGAGGAGTTGCTGGGTACGCTCCACGGCAAAGGAGGGGATAATGATCTTGCCGTGTCGCTCAATGGCCTGCCGGATGATGCCACAAATCTGGTCCGAGGTATGTGCCGGAAGCTCATGCTTACGCCCGCCGTAGGTGCTTTCCATGAGCAGGATGTCCACGTTCTCCACGGGCTCTGGATCGTTGAGCAGATCGTTGTTGGGCCTGCCTACGTCACCAGAAAAGAGCAGGCGTTGCTGCTTGCCTGTTTCACGGTCTGTGATGTTCAGCACCACCTGCGCGGAGCCGATCATGTGGCCCGCATCTACAAAAGTGAGCTTCACGCCGTCGGCGATGATCAGAGGCCGCTTATATCCTACTGTGATGAACTGTAGCAAAGTGGCCTCGGCATCCGCCAGGGTGTACGAGACCTCCAGCAGCGGCAGATTGTCACGCTTGCGCTTCTTGTTCAGCCAGTTGATGTCACTTTCCTGAATGTGGGCGCAGTCCGGCAGCATGATGCTGCACAAGTCGCGCGTAGCTCCAGTGGAGAAGATGTTGCCGCGGAAGCCCTGCTTTACCAGATTCGGCAGGTTGCCGCTGTGATCGATGTGCGCGTGGGAAAGCACCACCACATCGATCTTTGATGGATCGAAAGGAAAATGCTGGTTGCGCACAAAGGCATCATTGCGGTGCCCTTGGTACAAGCCGCAGTCCAGCAGGATGCGCTGTCCATTCACTTCGATCAGATGCTGAGAGCCGGTGGTGGTGCCGGCGGCACCACAAAACTTGATTTTCATAAAGGAGGGCGGCGATGAATGCCGACATGAATGTATCGGTGTGAGCACCGAAAGAAAGCCCCGTGTAAACAGTTACGGGCGGGTGACCTGCAGCCGCAGGAACTGGCGGCCTATGCCAACTGCGACCTTGGCTCGCCGTGTTTCAATGGAGCCAGCGGTTCCCATGAGTTCGTCAGCGATATCGCTCCATGAACCGGTGGTCAGGTCGGTTGAGGTCTGCGGGTGATAAGTGATGTCCGTCTTGGAGGTGTCCTTGAAATAAGTGATGGCAAGGTAATCAGTACCCAAGATCGCGGGATGCGACACGGCGGGCATCGCATTGGGAGAGGGCAGGTTGGGGTCCACGTTCAGCGCATACTCCAGCAGGTTGGCGAGGCCGTCGTGATCAGGATCAGCCGTGTCGCCAGCCACGGTTAGAGTGTTCGCACCAGCGTTGAAGTGGCTGTACTGCCAGCTCTGGAAAGGCGGCTCATTAATGGTCAACGTGGTACTGGTTTGGGCCCCCAGTGAGCCATTTAGCGGGGAGCTCAAATCAACCGTGACTATCTTGCCCGGTCCGATAGCGGAAGGATTCAGCAGCGGCAGGATAACGAGCTTGTCGTTCACGTCGCCATCCGCCCAAGCGAGAGTGGAAGTCACCGGTGCTGTGTAGTCCACACCTGCAACCGCCGTGCCGGCTAACGAGTAGTTGACTGACACCGGCCCCGTAGTGCCGCCCACCCGATGGACATGCAGCGAGACGGTTCCAGCGTTCTTCAATGCGGTGACGCTGGCAGCGACATGCTCCATGTTCCCGGGAGGATTCGCCGCCTTCCAAAACTGCAGCAGGTCACTTAGGGCCTGGGGCTTGTTGACAGGTTTCGCGGCACCGGATTGATCCGTCGTATTCAGGCCATGGCAGTTGGCGCAGGTGCGCACTTCACCGGGGGCAAAATTCACCCAGAAGCGTTCTTTGACGATGCTCTCTGTAGCGGCCCCGTTGCCGTTCGTGAGATGCCAGGAGACCGCTTTGCGGGCGGGAATCACCACCGCACACGAGCCGTCCGTACCTAGCTTTACCGCTCCTGGAGGCGCGCCTGCGGCGCTGGGCATTTCATTGATGCTATCGTGCAAGGGCACGGGCAGTATGCGCCGCCCCGCCACTGGCGTAACGCCGCCATTGGTAAAGCCGCGCAGCCCGTCCGCCTGGAAGATTTGCAACCAGCCCACATCATAAAGCTGCCCGGCATTGGCCACTGTCTTGTGGCTCGTCCCGGCGATGCGCAGGTTGTAGGGCTGCTGCTTGTCCGCCTTATCACGATGGGTGACATCACGGCTGACAACGAGCGCCAAGTCGCGAATGCGCAGGTAGTTTTGAAAGGTGGGCGCATCCACGCCTTCATCGACAAACACCTGCTGCTCGATGGGGTCGATGGCCGAGTTGATCTTGCCGGGCTTGTTGTGGGAAACAACTTCCACGGGATCGAGCTCCCACAGCGGGCCGTTGTAGGTAATGGTCTGGCCGTTGTCATACCAACTGATGCTCACCGCGTTGATGCCCGTCGTGAGCGCCTGATCCGGCACCATGCCAATGCCGGGCGTGCCCGTGCCTTGCTTGAGGCTTTTCAACCGAAAGTCAAAGTACGACAGCGGCGCGGTTGCCGTGCCCTTGTTGCCGTCCAGGCGCGTGGCCGCGGACCAGCAGGCGAGCATGCTGCCATCACTCAAGGGGCAGATGCTGCGATAGGTGTCCACGGGCGAGCCGAGAGGTGTGGTCACTCCTGTGATCGGATTGGGTGCGGGAAGGTTCAGCGGCTTTGGCAAAGCGGTCGTAGTGGGGCCGATGTAACTCAGCGTCATGTGCGGAGCTGTTGCCTGATCGGGGTTCAAGCCGGGCGAACCCGTGAGCGAGACAATCTGCCCGGAGCCATGAGTGCCCAGGTCCGGCCCGTCGATGCCATAATAAAGGCCACCAGTGATTGGGGACTCGGTGAAGGCGAGCATCTGATTCAGGTAGGTACGCACCGGTGCCGCCGTGGCGTCAAAGCCTACGATGTTGGAATCCACGCCCGCAGCGAGCTGCCCTTGACCATTCTGATGCAGTTCCTGGCGACCCATGTGGTTGATGATCTCATGGTTGCTGCCGTCCTCATTAATCATCCAGAGGAAGAAGAAGTTGAACGAATTGCCGGTAACGTTGTGTCCGTTCAAGCTGGTGCCGAGCAGGGAGGTCTTGTCGAAATTGCGCGGCTCTGGGTACTGGTCATTGGTTCCCACCGTGAAAGTCGCGTTCGCAGCTTCGCTGGCGAAGTTGCCGGTGCCGTTGTTGGTTTGCACCCAGTTGTCCCCATTGGCCGATACCGGCGGTTTGTCATCCACCGCAATAGGATCGCGTGAGAGGTGATCCCACTGCACGAAGATCAGGCGGCCGAAGCTGTCAATGAAAGGGAAGAAGGCACCGCTGGGCATGTGCGCCAGTTGAAACAGATTGCCCGGCGCAGGCTGGGTTGGATCAAGGCTCCACAGGCCGGTGTTGATGGGTTGCAGCAGGTACTCATCACGCTGGGGGTAGAGCTGTGTCAGATTGCTGC
>JAQGPI010000222.1 GCA_028293175.1 Verrucomicrobiaceae bacterium
TCCGCATCCAGATGGTTGGTAGGCTCATCCAGCAGCAGCAGATCGGGCTGCGCGACCAGTGCGGCAGCGAGCGCCAGACGACGCTTCTCTCCACCAGAAAGATCTTTTACCAACCGATCCGCCGCAGGCACACCCAGTTCGTTCATGGCTGTGCTGATGCTGGAGTCCAAGTCCCAGCCGCCGCGATGATTGATCTCGTGCAGCAGTTCGGCTTCCTGATCGCCGCTCACCTCGCCGGACTCGTAGCGCTCGATCATGTCGAGCACGTCCTGCGCACCGGCGCGCACGTTTTCGATCACCGTCTTCTCGTCGTCGAGCACGAACTCTTGCGCCAAATAGCCCACGATCAGCTTGTTGCGGCGGGAGACGATGCCGCTGTCCGGCTTGTCGATGCCCGCCACGATGCGCATTAGGCTGGACTTCCCTGAGCCATTGCGCCCAACCAAGCCTACCTTCTCGCCCTCATGGACCGCCATCGTGGCGTCCTTGAACACCTGCTGGAGACTGAACTGCAGGTTGAGGTCCTTGGCGGAAATAACGGCTTGGGTGATCGACGACATAACGGGGTGCGTTCGATGCCCTCTGCACGGCGAATGACAAGCAGTTATTGAGGTTCATCCCCTGCTCAAACACGTTGCATCCGACAAGAACCCCCTGAGTAATAACCCTCCATCCGCAGAGTTACTAACGGTCGAGCAGTGGTCCACCCCGCCATGAAAAACAAGAATCTGCAACGTTACGCGCACAACCGGGCATCCGTTGAGGAGCATCTCGCTTCAAGGCTGCCCAAGGCCCTTCGCAAACAGTTCGTCTCGACCAAAAGTAAGCTCTGGTGGCGCTACCCAGTCTATCGACGAGCCAAGCCGGTGACAGATGTCGATGGCAATGCGGTGACGCGCCTGCTCGATGAGGATGGCACGCAAACCAACCTTTTCGGTGAGAAGGTGCCTGCCACGCGATTCATGACACCGGGCGAGCAGCAGGAACTCTACCGACTTGTCGCTGAGCATCGACCCAAATTTTCTGTCGAAGTAGGGCTCGCCGCGGGCTACTCCACACTCTCCATGTTGCAGGCCATCGCCGACAAAAAATGTGGCAAGCTGCTATCGATCGATCCCTTCCAGATCAGCGACTTCAAAGGCGCCGGCCTGATGAACGTGCGCCGGGCGGGCCTCGATGACTTCCATCTGTGGTGGGAAAGGATGTCACATTACTCGCTGCCCATCCTGGCGGAATCGGGAGCGAAGGTGGATTTCGCCCTGATCGACGGCAATCATCTCTTCGACTACACGCTCACCGAGTTCTACTACCTGGACCGCATCTTGAAACGCGAGGGATGCATGGTCTTCCATGACTACCGCTATCCGGCGGTGCGCGCCTGCCTAAACTTCATCGAGGCCAATTTCCCCTACAAGGTGATGCCCACCGCTGAGCCTAACATACGGGTGCTCATCAAAGAAAACTACGACCAACGGCCCTGGTACTACTTCAAGCCATTCAATGTGCCCCAGATTGCCTGGACCGCCCTGGAGAACCGGGAGATGTGCGAGTGAGGCAGGTCGATCTCACTTCTTTACCAGCCTCACATAATCCAGCCCCAGCATATAAGACTTCACCGCCTTTGGATTGCTTCCCTTGATGGTGAAGGTGAGCTTGTGCGCGCCCTTGTCCAGATTGTGGGCGCCCCAGTCGAGTTCTGCGCTGTGGATAACTTTGGGGCCATTGAAGCAATCGTAATTAGCGGCCACCACCTTACCATCCAGTGATACATCGATAATGCCATAGTCTTTGGCCTGCGTGACTGCGCCGAAAAGCTGGTACTTGTCCTTCTCCGCCACTAGAAGCTCCAGCGTGAGCGTGGCACCCGGTTTGGCACCGGTCCACCAGAGCTGTTTAGCACCGCTCCATAGGCTGCCGAAGCCACCCATGCCTTGCACCTTCGCATTGCCACCTTTGACTTCGAGCACCTTCAGGTCTTCGCCTTCGATGGCTCCATCGATCTTCACTACAGCGCCGGCTTTGGCAGGCTCGCTGGCGTGTGATTGCAGGTAGGCGACGAGCTCGATGAGCTGCTCCTTGGGCATGGCTTCAAACAGGCCTTCGGGCATGGTGCTCACCGGTGAAACGGTGCGTTTCCTCACTTCGGCCACGGTGAGGGTCTGCTCAAACCCGCCCGGCATGGCGATGCGATAGACCGCTGGTGTCTCCTCCTTGATCACCCCGCTGGCAATGCGACCATCCTTTAGTTCGAAGATGTTAAGCTGGTAGGCCTTGCCGATCACCGCATTGGGATCGAGCACGTTGTCCAGCAGGTAGTCTAGGTTCGCACGGTTGGAGCCGGTCAAATCCGGCCCCACGTTCTGGCCTTCGCCAAAAAGCTTGTGACACTGGCCGCAGATGGCGTTGAACATCACCCTACCCTTGGCTGCATCGGCCTTGGCCAAGGCTGCGGGCGTAAGCAGGCTGCGGAACTTGGCCTTGCGCTCCGGCAGGTCAGCCTTCGGCGCGTTGAGATCGCCCCAGACTTCCTTGAGCAGGCCCTTCACGCCCTCATCCTTGAGCGAGTCCATCTGCCGGGCGAGGAAGGGCGAAAGCATGGTCATCGGCACTTCCCTCTTCTTCACAGCAGTAAGCAGCAGCTTCGCACCTGTGGCATTGGTCGCTAAGGTATTGATCGCTTCATTCTTGGTCGCGGCATCGAAGCTGCCGAGCTTCCCAATCAACAAGGCAGGTGTGCCGGGATGTGATAGTGTGGCGAGGCCTTGCACCGCATGATGAGTCAAAGCCTTGTCATCGGAACGAATGATTTCTTGCAGCAATGGCGCGGTATCCGCATCGCGCACGCTCATCAGCAAGGTCAGCACCGCGTCGCGCTGCTTGGAGGGCAAGGCTTTGTCGGCAAGCTGGGCGCGGAAGGCTTGCTTCGCTTCAGGCACGCCCATGAAGGCCTCAAGTTCTGTCAAAGTGGCTTCGACTTTAGTCGAAATCATTTTTGCCTTCAACTCCGCCCAGTTGGCGGGCAAAGCGATCTTGTTGCCTGCACGCGCGGCTTCGATGACCGTTTTGAGAAGTGTCTCACGGTGTGCTCCATCCTGTGTCTCCGCCGCCAGCATAATCAATCCTGTGCGTCCCGCTTCCTCAGCGCCCATACGGCGGTAAATGAAGCCAGTGATCTTGTCGAACTTCGACACCTTGGCCAGCTCCAGGCCCACCTTCGGATCAGCACCGACAAGGGGCTCGATGCCGTACCAGATCAGCAGCGGAATGTAGGGGTCGTCTTTGTCCTCGCCGTGTTTGAGCAGGGCGGTGGCGATTTCGGACCGCCTTGTCACAGGCATGTTTTGCAACATGGAAGCAATCTCGCGACGAACCATCGGCGACTTCTCATTTTTTGTATGCTCAGCGAAGTCAGTGACATCAAACAAAGCTCCCCCGGGAGGCATTGATTTGGGGTCCGTATTGGATGGGAGCGGCTCAGTGGCCGTCGAGATAAACCGTTGAATAGGCTTGGTGGCCGACCAGCCGGATGTCATCAAACGAATAGCCCAAACCCTCGCACTATCGTTGTGCCACCCGGTGTAATTTTCTCCTCCAATTCCCACGTACCCACCAACCGCATAAAGCGTCCACAGTGCTCGCAGCTCCTTGGACTGTTCGGTTGTTGTGTTGTGAACCGAGTCAGCAAGAGAAAAAATAAGACGGTTGAGTGGCGTCGGCATGTCCACATTTTTTTTGGCAGTCCAGTCATAAAGCAGGTGATTATCGTCCCCCGCCCGTTCCATCAACACCCTTCTCGCCATACGCGAGAGCCATTCGTTCTTCGTCTGCACAGCGAGTTTCACCAGCGCCTCATCGCTTTCCTTCCACAGATCGCCCTTCCAAGGCTTCCACCCATCGTAGCTGATCCGATAAATCCGCCCATTGCTCCGGTCCCAAAGCCCCACGGCATTCGTGCCGCGATGGCAGACCTGCTTGTCGCTCCAGTCGCTGACGTACAGCGCGCCATCCGGGCCGACCTTCTGGGTCACGGGGATGAAGTTCATGTCGTTGCTGCGCATGAAGTCGCTGCCGTGTTTGCCCACATAGGTGGAGCCCTTTGGCTCGACATAGTCACTGACGAGACGATGACCGTGGAGGTTGCCGAAGATCAGCGAATTGCGATAGGTCTGCGGGAACAGGTTGCTCTGGTAGATGGCGAGGCCGCAGTGGGCATGGCCCCCGCCGACTTCGTTGGTCTCATCGCCCACGATAGCACCGGCATCTCGAGTACCCCAATGCGCGTTGTCACGGATGTTACCGGCGTAGTGCGCGTGGTCGGCAATGGTCTTGATGTCCTCGTAAGTGTACGGATTGTAATGCTGGCCACCCTGCCGCTGATAGCGCGCCCCGGGTACGATGTGATACAAGTGCGGAATCACGCAGGCGGTAACAAAGAACTCGCCGTACTGGTCATAGTCGAGGCCCCAGGGATTGCTGGTGCCATGAGCAAAGACTTCGAATTCATGGCGCACGGGATGATAGCGCCAGACGCAACAGTTCAGCGGCGTACGTTCCTTGTCCGTCGCGCCGGGCTTGCCGACATTCGAATAAGTGAACACCCCCTGGCAGCCGTAGAGCCAGCCATCGGGACCCCAGATAAAGCTGTTTAAGGTCTCGTGCGTGTCCTGGGAACCCCAGCCATCGAGCAGTATTTCGGCCTGAAATTTCAATCCTTGCACCGGATGTGGCACGGGATCAGCATCCGGCTTGTCGTCGCGGTTCTTGTCGGCAATGAACATCATGTAAGGCGCAGCTCCCACCCACACGCCGCCGAAGCCAGTCTCGATGCCGCTGACGAGGCTGAGGCCTTCGGCAAAGACCGTCTTCTTGTCGAAGGTACCGTTCCCCTTGGTGTCTTCCAGAATG
>JAQGPI010000253.1 GCA_028293175.1 Verrucomicrobiaceae bacterium
CTCTCCCACCCTGGAGACAGTCTTTCTCATGCCGCGCGAAGAGCTCACGTACATCAGCTCGCGTCTCGTCAAAGAAATCGGCAGACTCGGCGGAAACATCGACTTGTTCGTACCTCCCAATGTGGCCAAAGCCCTGCGTGCACGCCTTCCGCAGGTGACTCGCACGTAGCACAGCATCATGTTTCCTTCGCCCGATAAGCTCAACGTCAAGATATGCGGCCTTACCCGTGCTGATCAAGCGCTGGCTGTAGCCCAGATGGGAGCCGATGCCCTGGGCCTAAATTTCTGGGACAAATCCAAGCGGTACATCGCTCCCGCCGTTGCCGCTTCATGGGCCGGTTCCGTCCGTCCCTTAGCCACCCTTGTGGCCGTGCTGGTGAATCCCTCTGCCGCCCTGTTGGATGAGGTGATTGATCTAAATGTGGTCGATGTGCTCCAATTGCATGGAGACGAATCTCCTGATGAAACAGCGCGAATCATGACTCTTGGGCTGCCTGTCATCAAGGCCCTGCAAGTGCGTGATCGTGCTTCCCTCGCCAGCATTGGCGACTACGCATGCGAGACCATTCTCCTCGACGCTTACAATCCGGGGCTATACGGAGGCGAGGGCAAAGCCTTCCCCTGGGAACTAGCGATTGAAGCGCAACAACGTTTCCCCGAGAAGCGTTTTCTGCTCGCAGGTGGTCTCACGCCATACAACGTAAGCCAAGCCATGGCCCAAGTTCATCCCGCCGGCGTTGATGTTGCTAGCGGTGTGGAAAGCTCGCCCGGCATCAAGGACCTCGACATGGTCCGCCGCTTCATTGAAGGAGCGAAGCAGGCGTAGGCCGTTACTGCTACTTCGCCTCTGCTAGCGCCTTCAAGCTTGCCAGTCCTTTTTCGAAGTCTCGGCCGACCATCTTGTCCGTGTTCAAGAGCAGGCTCATCGCCTTGAACATAAAGGCGTTCGTGCCGCGCATGCTCCAAGTGACGACCGTTTGATTGCCTTCGGGTTTCAGGGCAAACTCCGCGATGTTGGTGGCTGTGAACGGCTTCACAAACTCAAGCCGGTACACGGCTATTTCATCCGGGCGGCTTTTTGTGTTGGTCATCTTACCCTCGCCGCTTTTGCCACCGGCCCAGTGAAAACTGGCACCTAGGCCCGCAGGCGGCCCCTCATAAGTTACTTTGGAGGTGGCGTCCATCTTCGCCCACGGCGACCACTCCTGAAACTCGTGCACATCATTGACGAATGGAAACACCGCCGAGGCCGGTGCCTGGATGGCAAGAGAACGGCGGATGCAGAAATCTGCGGGTTGCCTGGAGGCAACGATAAGGAACACCACAATGATGACGGCGATGACAATGAGGATGGTGCTGAGCATGGCGGTATTCTGGTGGCTGTGTTGATTGAGGGATCGGTTCGAAATTTTATCACGCTTCTTCGCACTCCTTCAGCCGCTGCCGCAAAAAAGCCTGCTCCGAAGGCAGCGCTGCCAGCTGAACCGCACGCTGAAAATGTCGCGCAGCTTCCGCTAAGCGGCCCAATTGTGATTCGAACTCGCCTAACACTGCGTGCAGCAGGTAATAGGACTCCAGATCGCCGCGCCCCTGGATGGACTGCACGGCCTCGATGCCGCGCTCAGGGCCATCGACATTCGCCACGGCAACCGCCCGATTCAGGCCCACCACTGGCGAATAGCTTACCTTTGCCAACCTGTCATACAGTGTGAGGATACGTTTCCAATCCGTGGATTCGTAATCCGGTGCCATGCAGTGGCAGGCTGCAATCGCCGCCTGTAAGTGATAGGCGCTCAATTCCTCGCCCATGGCCGACTGATTCAAATGCATAATCCCCGCAGCGATCATGCCGCGGTTCCATAGTGAGCGGTTCTGCTCCTGCAGTCGCACGATATTGCCCTCGCCATCGGTGCGGGCCGGCAGACGGGCGGCATCCATAAGCATCAGAGACTGAAGCGCATGTGTACGCGGCAGGCCGGTCGCCGGATGATCGGCTAACAGGGAACCGAGCCGGATCGCCTCCTGGCAAAGGTCCGCCCGAATCAGGTTTTCACCACTGGAGGCCTTGTACCCCTCATTGAAGAGCAGATAGATGATTTGCAACACGCCATCCACGCGAGAGGACAACTCGGCCCCGCTGGGGATCTCAAAGGGAATGCCTTGCTCATGAATGCGCTGGCGCGCACGCGTCAGCCGCTTCGCAATCGCAGCTTCGCTTGTCAGGAAGGCCTTGCCGATTTCCCCCGGACTGAACCCGCAAAGCGTCTTCAGTGCCAGGGCCGTTTGCGCCTCCAGCGGAATGAGCGGATGACAGCAGGCGAACATTAGCCGCAGATTGTCATCCTTGATCTCATCCTCAAACATCGGTGCCGCTCCTTCGCTTTCATCCGCGAGCCTGCCTTCAATGGCAGTGGTGATAGCGTCCTGCTTCTCGCGGAACAGCTTCTCACGGCGAATCAGATCCAGCGCCAAATTGCGCGAGGTCTGCATCAGCCAGGCAGCCGGCTTATCTGGAACGCCATAATATGGCCAAGTCTGCAGCGCGCGTACCAGCGCCTCCTGCACCACATCTTCCGCCATCTGCAGGCGGTCGATACCAAAGATTCCCGTCAAGACCGACACCAGTTTGCCCGCCTCATGGCGGAACAAATGCTCCGTGAGACGGATGATCTCGCCGCTTGGCGGCAGGCTAGCATTCGGAGTATCGGGAGGCGGATTCACAGAACTAGGCGGCAGCCAAAGCCAGTTGCTTTTTCACACGAGTGGTCACCGGGCATTCCTCCAGCACCGGGCGGACTTCAATGCTCACTCCATATTCAAGTTGAGGGGAAGATTCCGCAATCGCGATGGCCTCGTCCAAATCGGCAGCTTGCAGAAGGAGATAACCGCCCACCATTTCCTTGGTCTCCACAAAAGGCCCATCGGTCCGATGCTTGACGTTTGAAACCATGCGCCCCTCGTCTCCCAGCGGCTGGCCGCCCTTGATCCTGCCCTGTTTTTGAAGCTCTTCCAGCCAGGCAGTGATCTTAGCCATGGCCTTTTGCAGCTCTTCTGGAGACAGGTTCTTGTCCCAGTTCGCGCCGCGAAACATAAACAAATAATCAGATAGGGGCGTGCTCATATGGATAGTGAAGTCAATGCGGTTCCGCTGTACGACGAACAATCACACCCGTTCGGGACAAATCGGAAAAAATAATTTCCGCGGCGCGTGGAGGACGCCTATCCCCGCTTCACGACTCTTTCCCACTCTGCATCCAGGCAAGTTCCTCGCCAAGGCGGTCGAGAGTCTGATTGCCACCTTCGATGGCACCCACTTCCTTGACCGTATGATCACGAGCTTCCACTGTGGGGAAAATCAACTTCATAGTCAGCCGCGTTTTGCCCGCCTCCTCAGCAAAGGTCACCGTCACGCGAAAATGCTCCGGCTCGCCTTCGTTCTCCCCGTGAGCGTATCCCAGGCGTTCCGGCTTCACCATTTCGTGAAACACAATCCAGTTGGGATAGTCGGTACCATCCGGCCCATGCATGATGAATTTGATCTTGCCGCCGAGACTAAAATTGAACTCCTGATAAGTGTTAGTGAAGCCCCTGGGGCCCCACCAACGGTTGAGATGCTTGGTATCGCTCCAGGCTTCCCACACAAGTTCGCGCGGTGCATCGAACACCCTCGTCATGACGATTTCACGATCAGAAGTATCCTCGTTTGGCTGTAGTTGGTTAGCGGTGCTCATGTTTCTTCGATTTGGTGTTGCCTTGCAGTTCTTGAAGATAGTCGTCCAGCCGGTCGAAGCTTTGCTCCCAAAAGGCCTGGTAATTTCCCACCCATTTCGCCACTTCGTGAAGTGGTTCCGCCTCCAGCTTGCAGGGCCTTGCTTGCGCGACGCGGCTTTGGGTGATCAGACCTGCCTTGGCCAGCACCTTCAGGTGCTTGGAAACCGCCGGCAGGCTCATTTTGAAGGGCTTGGCCAGATCCTTCACGGAGACTTCCCCTGCCGCTAGCCGCGCCAAAATGGAGCGGCGAGTGGGATCTGCCAAGGCGGCGAAAGTGAGGCTGAGTTGATCGGACGTCATTCTATATTAACCATTTGGTTAATTAACTGATTAGTTAATCACAAAACCATGGCTGTCAACTCTTCCTTTCCGAGCTGTTCAAGGTGCCTGCCCGGCACTGCATTCCGTCCATAGAGCCACCATGGCGAACAACGGATTGTGTCCGATGTAGTCATCATACGGCAGTTTTCGCCCCTTGGCTTTGCGCGCCAGTTCTTGGGCAGCGCCTAGCTGTGGATGGTAGTACTCCCAAAGCTTGCCCGTACGGCCGAAGTCAGCAGCCGTGGTATCCAGGGCTGCTTGCAAGAGCTTTGCAGCCGCGTCCTTTCGATCATAACGAAAGCATCCACGCGCAGCCCAATAAGTCATGCAATTCCAGGCCGGTCCGCGCCACATGCGGAGCTCAAACTTACTATCATTTACTGCCACGGTGCTGATCGGATGAGGAGTAAAGAACTCCTTTGCATTGAGCAGGTGCTCATCGATCACACGGCGTGCCTGCTCAGGTGTGGCCGCACCCGTCACGACAGGCCACATGCCTTCAAAAGCGAGGTGGCGCTTCGACGGCTCGCGCACCGTCCACCGATCATAAAAGAAGCCCGTCTGCGCATCCCACAGTTCTGTTTGAATAAACTGCCTCAACGCTTTCGACCTCTCCTCCCACGGTGACTGCGGCTTTGCTAGCACCTTACACCAGCGCGCCGCATGTTCATATAGCATATACACATGCGCCGTGGCATCCACACTCGCTGAGATTTCAGCAGGCCGCTCATCATAACGGATTCCTTCATCCATGCCGCTCTCCCAGGTCTTCTGTATCACATCCAAATAATAGAAGCCGCCGCCCGGCGCTGCCCGCCCACGCTCAAACCAACCGATCTGTTTGATCAGTGCTCCTAGCGCTTCAGCCAGCAGCACCTTATCGCCTGTGAGTCGCACATAGTCTTCGGCCGGCACCACCCACAAAGGGGCGAACCCTTTGTCGGTTTTAAACGATGCCTTGCCATTGGCATCAAAAGTCACAACGCCAGGAATCAGACCGTCCTTCTGCTGCGCGGCCAGTTCATTGCGCGTTTGGTCGCGAACATGTGCAGGCAGTGCTTTCAAGGTATCAAGGCGCTCGTGAGCTAAGTCGATGTGACCGAACACACGACCGCCTTGATAGCTGGAACCAATGGACTCGTAAGGATGCTTCAAATGGTCCAACGGTGGAAATACATTCCTCCCATGCAGGCCAGCGAGATGACGCAACATGGGCTGCCATTCGGTCTTGGGGCACTTTTCCGCCTGTTTTAGCAAGGCCTCCTGAAGAGCTGCACCTTCTACTGTTTGGCCGGCTGATGAACCCACCAGGACGAGATGTCCAAGCACGAGACATAGAATGGCGGAAGTCCTCAAGATCATGGTGGCAAAGGACAGTGCGGCGACTGGCTCAGCAAGAACCACTATACGGGTTTTACCACTTGTTGGGCATTTGCTTTGAGGATCACACTGGATAGCATCCAACGATGAAACCCTGGCTGCACGAGTTAAAAAACACGGTGATGATTATCCTGGCCATTTTCTCGGCAGGCATGGGAATCCACGGGTTCTTATTATCGAGTAAGTTCATTGATGGCGGAGTTACAGGAGTCTCGATGTTGCTGGCCAATGTACTTGGATGGTCTTTGCCCATCCTGATTGCTGTTATCAATCTGCCTTTCATCGCCATGGGCTACCACTTGATAGGAAAGGCATTCGCCTTGCGCAGCACCCTCGCTATCGCTGGCCTGTCTATCTGCTTGGCCACCGTGCATTTCCCAGATGTCACGCCAGATAAGCTTCTTTCAGCCGTCTTTGGAGGGCTCTTCATCGGCGCGGGCATTGGCTTAGCCATTCGTGCGGAGGCCGTGCTCGATGGCACAGAGATTGCGGCCTTGTTAATCAGCCGTCACAGCCATCTTTTCCGGGTGGGCGATGTGATTTTGGCCCTGAACATCGTCATCTTCCTCACCGCCGCTTTCTTTCTCGGCGTGGACTCCGCACTGTATTCCATTCTCACTTACGTTGCAGCATCTAAGACATTGGAATTTATCCTGCACGGCATAGAAGAGTTCAACGCCATCACCATCATGTCCGATAAAAGTGAGGCCATCCGCCACGCTATCACCAAGGGGCTAAGACGCGGACTGACGGTTTACAAGGGACGCGGCGGACAGAGCGGTGGTGATCAGGATATCCTCATGTGCGTGGTCACCCGGCTGGAAATTGGCAAGGTCAAAAACATCGTATCCAAGCTCGACCGTACTGCTTTCATCATTGTGCATCCCCTGGCGGATGTATCCGGCGGAGTGCAGAAAAAGAGCAAGGTCTTTTAAGCGCCTCCGCATCTAATCCAGAGTCTGCTTGTATCGTTTCACCGCAACGGTTAAGGCGATTAAAGCGAATAGTGCGATGGCTCCCAGTTGCTGCATCACATCCTGCAGACCATTGCCCTTCAATAAGATGCCGCGCACGATGCGTAAAAAATGAGTGAGAGGAAACACCTCGCCAATGACCTGAGCCCAATGCGGCATGCCGCGAAACGGAAACATGAAGCCGGATAGCAGCAGCGACGGCAGGAAGAAAAAGAACGACATCTGCATCGCCTGAAGCTGGTTCCGGGCAATCGTCGAAAAGGTGATGCCCATGGCCAGATTGGCCGCGATGAACAATAGTGCTGAAACGCCCAGGAGCCACAAACTGCCAATCATAGGTACATGAAACAGAAAGTGTGCGGCAGTCAGAATCAGCGTCACCTGAACGTAGCCCAGCAAGATCGAGGGCACGATCTTGCCAATCATCACTTCAATGGGCCGCGTGGGCATGGAGAGCAGGTTTTCCATCGTGCCGCGTTCCCTTTCACGGGTAATGGCCAGGGCTGTGATCATCACCATAGTCATGGTCAGCACCACGCCCATGAGCCCCGGCACGATGTTGTACTGGGTGATCGCCTCCGGGTTATAGAGCGCATGCACTTGCAGGTTTACGGGACCATCAGCGCCCATGAGGAAGGACAACGGTCCCTTTAGGTCGTTTTGCAGCGAGGTATTAACAAGCGTACGCAAGGAACCGATGGCATTACTGGTTGCCGCCGGATCAGTCGCATCCGCTTCGATGAGAATGGAAGGCCGGTCGCCGCGCAACAGATCGCGGGTGAAGCTTTGGGGGATGTTAATCACGAACTGCACCTCTCCCCGCGCCAGCACCTGGCGAGCCTCGGCATCCGTATTGAGCTGCCGGGTGAACTCGAAATAGCTGCTGTTTTTGATCGCCTGCATGAGCGTGCGGCCCTGCGGCCCATGGTCCGCCATCAGCACCGCCGTAGCGAGATGCTTGGGATCTGAATTGATGGCGAATCCAAACAAAATGAGCTGCATCATTGGAATGCCGATCATCATGCCGAAGGTCATCCGGTCGCGCCGCATCTGGATGAACTCCTTCACAATCATCGCCCATAGCCGGGTCGGCGAAAAGCGGTCCTGCACGCTCATGAGGGCTTAAAGTTGTCCTTCGAGGTGTCCATGAGATGGATGAAAACATCTTCCAGACCGGAGGTGATTTTCGTCCACTTGTACTCCGATTTGCGAAAGGGCTCGATGGCGGCCTCTAACCCCTTTTCATCTTCCCCGCTCACATGCAGCATGGAGCCAAAGGCCACCGCCTGCTGCACGCCTGGCTTGCCGCGAATCTCATTGGCCAACTCCAGCAACTTTGGCCCGCTTACGGACCATGTGTTCAGCTTCGCCTGTGCGATCACTTCGGCCACCGTGCCATTCGCCAGAAGGTCACCATAAGCAATGTAGGCCAGCCGATGACAGCGTTCGGCTTCATCCATGTAATGCGTGGTGATGAGGAAGGTCAGCCCCTTGGCAGCGAGTTGATGAATCTGCTCCCAGAAGTCCCGCCGCGCCTTCGGGTCCACACCCGCCGTA
>JAQGPI010000266.1 GCA_028293175.1 Verrucomicrobiaceae bacterium
ATAAGTAAGGTCAAAACCTCGCACCCGTTCGCCATACCTAGCAGCGGGCACCTTGCTCAGCTTGTCGGTGTTGCCTTCCCGCAAAGTCGCGGGTGAAGTGGTAAGATCGAGGCTGACGATTTGCAGCGGATTATCGAAACGGAAGCGCACCGCCTCGGCGGACCGGGTCAGGTCGAAAGGCTCTTCTTTACCGGAGTCGTTATCGCGCATCTGGCCGGTGAGATGCTGAAGGCCGCTCGCATAACTGTTAACGACAAGCTTCAAGACCTCTGCCGCCGAGGGATCGGAACGCACCTCCGCTGCCATTGCTGGCAGAGTGGTAAGCCCGATAAAGACGACAATGATGCTGCGATGGGAAAGCATGGAATCAAGTCCCTCAGTTCTTGATGGGCTTGTCAAAGGTCATGTACGTGCTGCCGGTCTTCTTGCTGCTGCCGGGAGCAAGTGTGTCCACTCGGATTTCCTTGGGAACTGTGTTGTCGCCCACCTTTTGAATTGAGCGGATTTCGAAGTGCTTAATTTTGTTTCCCTTGCGGTCCCAGCCTTCCATTTTGGCCATGCCTCCGCTACCCTGATGCACCCAAATATCGACGGTGCCATACGGGCCTTTATTGTCGGGTGTAGTCACCCGCACTTTCCAGGCTTTCTGGCCGGAGAAGGTGCCCAGGCTTTCCTCACCCAGCACCTCGGCCTTGGTCCAGTACAGGAAGCTCATAGAAAGGTCCTCATATGTCAGGTCGAACCCCCGCACGCGCTCACTGTACATGGAGGCGGGCACTTCTTCGGAGCCACCGGGCTTCACGTCGCGCAGAGTAGCCGGAGTAGTGGTGAGATCGAGATTAACGATTTGCGGCGGATTGACGAAACGGAAGCGCACCGACTGCTGCGACATGTTCAAATCGAAGGGCTCTTCCTTGCCAGACTCGTTGTCGCGCAGACGGCCTGTGAGGCGAGAATTGTTGAGCGTGTAGCTGATACGGACAAGTTTCAGAAGGTCTTCCGCAGCAGGCAATGCACGGGCCGCCTCTTCGGCGCGGCTAACCAGCGGCAATGAGCAAAGACTAGCGAAAAGGAACAAAACGAGGAGGCGTGTCATCATAAATGAAAAGATACGTTCAAGCGCAGTGGCGAGGCTTTGACACGTGCACAGCGCCCGTATTCAATGAATGGTGAGGCAAATTGTTACGCCTCGCAAGGATTGTCATGGATCGACAGCGCTTTCTCCTACCCGCCCTCGCCCTCCTCACGGTGTGGCGGATGGCGCTATTGCCTACCGTGGAGCTGAGCCCGGATGAGGCGCTGGCGGCGCTGTATGGCCATCACCCCCAGGGCTGGTACCTGGAAATGGGGCCGCTGGTGCCGTGGTTACTACGCCTTGGCTCCTGGCTATGCGGGTCAGGGGAGTTTGGGGTGCGTTTTTTTGCGCCCTTGTGTGCCTTCGCCGTGACGGTATGCCTGTGGCGGCTGTGCCGGGGCTTGTTTGATGCCACAACGGCAGCCTGGGCCGTCGTGCTGTTGCAAGTGCTGCCAGAGTTTAATCTCGCTGCTGTGACGATGACGAGCTCCATCGTCGGGCTGGCGGCCTTGATGGGACTGGTACTAGCGCTGCGAATTGCTTTGCATCGTCCCTCGCCCTGGCACCCTGGATGGGCACTGGCGGCGGTATGTCTTCTTCTCGCCATGCTGGCAGACTGGCGTAACGCTCTGGCCTATGGCTGTTGCTTGCTGGCGGTGGGCGGTCCTCGCAAGCGGCGGCATCACCTGTTCTCTCCTGGTTTTGCCATGGTGACGCTCGCCTTTGTGATCGGCGCTGCATGGTTCCTGCAATGGAATCTCGCCTGTGACTGGCCCGTGGTGGAAGCGGGCAGCGCCCAGCCCTTGTGGACCGTCCTTCCCAACATGCTGCGTTGGATGTTGCTATGTTCCCCGCTGCTTCTGACCCTGATTGTATGGGCGCTGGAACGGACTTGGCGTTTCGAGTCCCAGGTGCCCGATGTGTTCTTTGTGATCGCCTTTGCCGCTCCTTATGCGGCGCTGGATTTCGGCTGGGGGCCGCTGGAGCGCTGGCCGCACATTGGCTTCCCACTGTGGGCGGTGATCACAGTGGCTCTGCTGGCGCATCATAGCCTGCGCTCCCTGCTTCTGCCCACCCGTACCAAGGTGGCGCTGCGCACACTGGCCGCCGCAGTAGGCGCTGTCATGTCGATGATGATCGTGCGCACGGATATGCTGCGCAGCCTGGGCCTCCCCTGGCCGATGCAGCAGCACCTCCAGGCGCGCCACACCTGGAGGCAGTTCTTCAGCACTGATCCCTCTAGCGACATGCATGGGTGGCGTGAGGGCGCAAAAGTAGTGGACGAACTGCTAAAGGCGACACAGACCAAAGGCAGTCCCGACTGGTTTGTTATTGCCAAGGACTGGCGCATCGCTGCGCCGACGGAGTTTTACCTATCTGCCACAGCGCCGGTGCTTCAACCAACGGCAAGCTTCCCGCGCATCCATGTGATTCAGACGGCTGAACGTAATAATCCCTTGGCACTGTGGCAGCGCTACGACAGCCTCCAAGGCGGCGAATCGGTCTTTCGCGGTCGTCATGCAGTGTACTTCACGGACGATGCGGGACCTTCACGACCGCCCGCAGCAGTACGAAATGCCTTTGACCGATACGAGCTCATCTCCATTGCGCGTGTGATGCACGGTGGCCATGCGGTGCGCACACTGAAAATCTTTGCTTGCTACGGCTACAAGCCCCCCGATTTATGACGGCTCCACCTCATGCCCAGTTCTCCCGCCATTTCCGTCGTCGTGCCTCTCTACAATGAAGAGGACAACATCGCGAACCTTCAGCATGAATTGGCGGCCGCGCTGGCAGGTTTGGACTACGAACTGGTGCTAGTGGACGATGGCTCCAGCGATTCCACCGTCTCCCGTGTCGAACAAGGCGAACGTGTGCGTCTTCTATGCTTCGAAAAGAATGCGGGCCAGAGCGCGGCCATGCACGCTGGCATTCATGCGGCCAAGGGCGATGTGATCGTCACCATCGATGGCGACCTGCAAAACGATCCCAAAGACATCCTGGCGCTGGTGAATAAGCTAAATGAAGGCTTCGACATGGTCTGCGGCTACCGCGCCAAGCGCAAGGACACCACGTTTAAGCGCATCCAGAGCCGCATCGCCAACAACGTCCGCCGCGCCTTCATCGGTGATGGCGTGCGCGACACTGGCTGCACGTTGAAGGCCTTCCGCAAGGAATGCAGCGAAGCCTTGCTGCCGTTTAACGGCATGCACCGCTTCATGCCCGCCCTGATCGCCAACATGGGGTTCAAAGTGACTGAAGTCCCTGTCAATCACCGCGCCCGCACAGCAGGCGTGAGCAAGTACGGTTTTGGCAACCGTGCCCTCAAGGCGACGATGGACATGTTCGGCGTGCGCTGGCTGAACAGCCGCCGGGTGAGTTATCGGGTGAAGTAATCTTCAGCCCTCCGCAAACAACCGATCAAGCATCCGCTTGTAGTTGCTCAAAAAATCGTGCGTGACGGTGTAATGTTCGGTGTCTTCATACTTCACTTCGGTGATGCCTGAGCCGTCGAATTGGAGGATTCTGGCATTGGGATAGGAAAGAAGGATGGGCGAATGAGTGGCGACGATGAACTGAGATTTGGCGAGGACGAGCCGGTGAATGGCCGCATGCGCGGCGAGCTGCCGCGTTGGCGACAGGGCTGCCTCCGGTTCGTCCATGAGATACAAACCCTTGCCGCGAAATTTATGTGTGAGCAAGGTCATGAAGGCCTCGCCATGTGATCGAGAGTGGAGCGACTTGCCGCCGTAGCTCGCAAGATAATTCATCTGGTCCATGTAAGTGGCGACGTTGAAGAAGCTCTCAGCTCGCAGAAAATAGCCATCAGTGGCCTTTTCAAAGCTGCGGGAGAGCCGAAGGTTGTGATGCAGGGCCGAGACCGATTGGGTAGTTTCCAGGCGGACATTCTTGGTTCCGCCTTCAGGGCTATACCCAAGTGCCATGGCGATAGCTTCGAGAACGGTGGACTTGCCAGCGCCGTTCTCACCAACGAAAAACGTGACGTCGGCGTGGAAGCTCAACTCTCCCAGGTTGCGCACCGAAGGAATGTTATAGGGATAGCTTTCGAAATCGATCTCAGCACCCGGCCGGAAAGCCACCTTCTGCAGGTAAGGCTTGGGTGAAAGAGGCATCGGGAAGTGGAGGTAACTGCCATGCCGAATGAGGGCCTTACTTGCGCCGGAATACCGTAATCAGATCATCGTAAAGACCGGCCTTGTGCGACTGCGCGCCGTCCTGCCATTCCTTGAACATGCTGATGAGTTCGAAGCTACGGGCCTTGAGCATCTCAGCCATGGCTTCGCCGGTCATGTCGCTGCGCCAGCCGCCGTTCATACCGCCGACGCTTCCGTGATGGAGAATGGCGATGGCGCCGGGCTTCATGACGCGCAGGAACTCATCAAGATAGGCGGCGACTTCGGCGCGGTTGATGTGAACGAAGACATCGAAGGACCAGATGCCGTCCATGCTGGCATCAGGCACGCCAGCGAGGTCGCGGCCAGAGCCGACCATGAACTTGGCATTAGTGGCGCTGAGGAATTTTTGACGGCAAACCTCGACGCAGGATTCAGAGATATCGACGGCGGTGAAATCTGTGGCGCGCTTGATGAGATCGGTGGTCCAACGACCACCGCCGGGGCCGATTTCGAGGATGCTGCCGCTAGTGGGCATCTGCTTTTCCAGCACCTGAGTGATAACGGACTGCTTCCACTCCTCGGAGGGTGACCATTCCTCGCCGCCTGCGCCCCAGTCCCAAGCCTCCCAGATGGCCTTATTGAGGGCGCGGCTGTTGAGGCCTGGTACGCCATGCTTGCGGCGCAGGCTGTCCATGAAAGCGAAGGCGCGGTCAGCGATCTGACTGCACACGTAGTAAACGCCGAAAGCGGAGCACCAGAGGATGCCGTTTTCTTTGAGCACGAGCACGAGCAGGCTGAGCTTTTTCGACAGGGAAATACGGCGGCGGTTGTCTACGAGATCCTTCATGGAAACGGGGAGGCGGAAAAAGAAGATGACGGGAGAGCGGGTTTCATCCACCACTCTGCGCCGATGTCAAACAACCAACCCGCCAAGCCTCAACAACGACTGCGCATTTTGTGGGTCAAAAGCGGGCCGCTTCTTCCAGCGAACACTGGCGGTCGCATCCGCACTTTGCAGATGCTGCGGGCGATGAGCAGGGATCACGACATCACCTTTCTGGGGCAGCGCGATATCTCGCTGGCGGATGATGAAGACAAGCCTGGGGCGGATTACGCAGCTCAGCGCCTGTTTGAACCCTGGACCGATCCGCCGCGTGGCTCAGCCCGCTTTGCCTTGGGTGCATTGGCCAATCTAGGCCTGTCCTCACGGCCCTACGCGCTGGACAAGTACCAATCGCTGAAACTCGCGGCGCGCATCCGTGAGATGGATGCCTCCGGCATGTTTGACTTGCTGGTGTGCGACTTTCTCACGCCTGCCCTTTGGTTTGCGGCAGAGCGTGGACGCACCCCGCGTGTGGTCTTCCAGCATAACGTGGAAGCGCTGATTTGGAAACGCATGGCGGAGAACGAGAAACGTCCGTTGGTCCGTCATTACCTGCGTTTGCAACATGCGCGCATGGAGCAATGGGAGCGCAAGCTCTGCCAGCGTTTCGATGGTGTAATCACAGTGTCACCCGAGGACAGCCGCATCAGCCGTGAGCGCTATGGATTGACGAATGTACTCGGCGATGTGCCAGCGGGTGTGGATGTAGAATTCTTTGCCAGGGTGCGTACCACACCGGCGGCCGGGCCTGTAATCGGTTTCCTTGGTTCCATGGACTGGCTGCCGAACATCGAAGGCATTCGCTGGTTCGTGGAGGAATCCCTGCCCATAGTGCGCAAGACGTTGCCAGGAGTGAAGCTGCTAGTCATTGGGCGCAATCCACCCCAAGCTTTGCGCCGCCTGGCCCAGGCTGATCCGTTGATCGAATTCACGGGTACCGTAGATGATGTGCGGCCCCATGTGGCACGTTGCCGGATCATGATTGTGCCATTGCTGACGGGAGGCGGAACACGCATCAAGCTGCTGGAAATCATGGCTTCTGGCCGGGCCGTTGTTTCGACGACGGTAGGAGCCGAAGGCCTGGGCTTGCAACACGAGCAGCACCTGTTGCTGGCGGATACGGCGGAAACTTTTGCGGCAAGTGTGCAGGAGCTTCTGCAAGATAAGGAGGCTGCTAAAGCTATGAGCGAAAGAGCGTGGCAGGGGGCGGCGCAACCGCAGTCCTGGCAGGCCGCTGGCGAGAAGTTTGTGGCTCTTGCGCGGGCTGTATTGTGAGAGCTACTGCTCATCGACTGCTCTTTCGTCGGTGGTTAGCACTCTCAAAAAAGCGGTCAGCCAGGTTCGAGATGGGCCAGCGGAGTTCGGAGCTTCTGTACACCGGCAGAAGGACCAGGTCATCCTCCCGGGCCCCTGGAGCATCTTCCCATGTCCTTGTGAGCGGATGAACGTACGAAAACAGCATTATGCTCTACTGTCGCCACGCTTCATCATCGAGGGAGGGAACGCTGTCACTAGGGCTACCATCACTTGAAGGGTGCTAGAAGGTGATGGAGCATGAGGGCGGAAGCTGCTTTGAGCATTGCCTACTCTCTAACGCCGGCTATTCCTACCGCTATGGCTGCACCCTCCCATCGTATAGGGGCCGTACTATATGGTGATGAAGAACCGCCTCTGAAATTGCGAGTCCGGAGATGCGTGAATAAAATATTCAGCTATCGGAGAGCCGATCCATGACCGCGCTCAACTCCCAAAGCATTGCAGAACTCCTCAACCCGGACGGCTTCCCCTGGCGCTTTCAAATCCATGAAGAGGTGACTTCCACCAGCGACCTAGCCCGCTCGGCTGGAATGGCGGGTGAAGCGGCGGGGTTGGTCATCATGGCCGAATCCCAGACCAACGGCCGGGGACAGCGGAGCAACCGCTGGATCACCCCCATGGGGCAGGATCTGACGATGAGCCTGCTGCTGAGGCCCCCGCTACCCCTGGAGCAATGGCCACGGCTCACGACTCTCGCGGCGCTGGCGATTTGTCGGGCCATTGAGGCGGTGGTGCCGCTGCATCCCGTGATCAAGTGGCCCAATGACATCTACATGGGCAGCCGCAAAGTCTCGGGACTGCTAGCTGAAACCTTTGCCGGTCCTGCGGGGGCATTTCTTGTGCTGGGTATCGGCTTGAATGTCAATGCCACCTCGTTTCCTGAAGAACTGCAAGGCTTGGCGACCTCCATCTTGCGCGAGCTTCCCGCTCATGTGCAATGCCTTGAGCGCGAGCCCTTGGCGGCGGCTTTGCTCAGCGAGCTGGACCGTGCCATGCATCTCTGGGGCGATGGCTTCACCGATGTCGTGGCGGAGGTGCGTTCGCGCAGCCTGCTGCTGGCTAAACAGGTGCGCGCGGTTGTCGATGGCCGCGAGGTCTCAGGTAAAGTCCTGGACCTGAATCATGAGGGTCATCTTGTGCTGCAATTGATGGACGGCAGCTCGCAAACACTCAGCAGCGCGGCGGACGTGCGCCTTGTGTATTGAGAGCCTATAGGCCGGTCAACTGCCGCAACGTCGCCTTCGGCATGGAGCCCACCTGCCTTGCGGTTTCCTTGCCGCTCTTTAGCACCACGAAGCAGGGGATGCTGCGCACGCCATACTGCTGTGCCAGTGCCTGCTGCTGATCCACGTTGATCTGCACTGTTTGCAGCTTGCCGCGCAGTTCGTTGGCAAGCTCGTGCACCACCGGCGTCATCATTTTGCATGGGCCGCACCAGTCCGCATAGAAATCCACCAGTACCGGCTGTCCGGTCGCTATCGCCGCGCGCAGATCAGGGGAGCTGACGCTGCCTGCGGCTTTGGTGTCCGGACCAAGCGCGGCCCAGGCCATGAGGGCTATGACGCTACCCACCGCGATTAGAATGATGTTGTCAGCTTTCATGCTTAAAAAGTTACGGTATGGCCATGCTTCCACAAGCTTGAAACCTTCGTCCGCAACTCCAAATTTCCATCTCGCCAAAACTGACCTCGTTTGGCATTTTAAAGCCATGAATCCTGTTTCTTCCGAACTTGCTCCGCTCTGGCATTCGCTGTTGATGATAGGCGTGTATTCGCTGGTCGGTGTGCTGATCGCCATTGCGGGTTACAAGCTGTTCGATCTGTCCACGCCCGGCGATTTACACAAGGAAATCGTGGAGAAGGGGAATGTTGCAGCGGCTATCGTGGGCGCGGCAATCATCATCGGCGTATGCATCATCGTCGCGGCTTCGATTGCGGGCTAGAGGTTTTAGCGATCGCATGATCAAGCCGGCGAACATCATCCTCACCCTTGTGGGTACTGCCGTGGTGGGCGGTACGGCCATGAGCGTGATGCGCCCGCGTTCGCGGCAGGAAGAGGATTGGGGTTCTTCTTCGCAGCCTTCGCGTGGTGTGGCGGCGAACCCGACCTATCCGACCAATTACTTTGTGAAGGGGCTGGGATACTATCATGCACCTTATCGCCGGTTTTACCCTTACCGGTACAATCAGCACGATGCACAAGGCTACTACTACGGCGGTGGCTGGCATCTGATCGAAAACGATTCCAAGGTTACGACTTCCACCCCCTTGCCGGAAGAGCTGGAGAAGCTGCAACAGATGCTGGCCTCCGGCACGGCGATTGAGGAGTATCCCAATAATTATTACGCACCCGGCATGGGCTACTACCATGCCCCACATCACGGTTTTTTCCCGTATCAATACAACTCGTTCCAGCCGGGGCGCGGCTATTACTATGGCGGGTCGTGGTGGCCGAGCGCCAGCACTTCAGCGGTGCGCACCTCTACCCCGTCGACGTCATCAATGTCGCAATTGAAGCGTGCACTGACGACCGGCACAGCAGTTTCCAGTTCAGGCGGACATCCTTCCTCCTCGTCGGGATCAGGAAGCCATTGGTTTTCTGGAAGCTCCAGCAGCCATGCCAGTTCCTCTTCAGTGAGTCACGGCGGATTTGGATCTTCGTCACACGGCTCCAGTTCGTCGTGAAACGGCTGACCTTGCAGCCCAGGCCTGACTGGCAGGCAAAGGTGGCGGCCGTAGGGCTGACGTTTCACACCATTGATGGCGCCACCTATTGGGATGAAAGCGCATGTTACGAATTTACCGCCGCAGAGGTGGATACGCTTGAGGCGGTGGGTAACGAGTTGCATGCACGCTGCATCGAAGCGGCGGATGCGGTGATCAGAAATCGCTGGTATGACCGGCTGGCGATCCCGCCGGCGGCGATTCCGGAAATCGAGGCCTCATGGGAACGTGACGACCGCAGCGTGTACGGTCGCTTCGATTTTGCATGGGACGGCGAAGGCGCTCCGAAGATGCTGGAGTACAATGCAGACACGCCTACGGCGTTGCTTGAAGCATCAGTGGTTCAATGGAGCTGGTTGCAGGAGATGGCACCGGAGAATGACCAGTTCAATTCGATTCATGAGCGCCTGATTGACGCCTGGCGGATGTATCCCGCGATGAAGATACACTTTGCCGCAGTATCCGATTCTGAAGAGGATTCGCAGACGGCGCTGTACCTTCGCGACACCTGTCAGCAAGCGGGCAAAGACACGGAATCCATTGCCATTGAGGATGTAGGCTTTGATACAAGAATGGGCATCTTTGTGGATGCGAATGAGCGGACGATCGAAGCGCTGTTCAAGCTCTATCCCTGGGAATGGATGTGGAGTGAATCGTTCGCCGAACATCTGCCGACGCGCTGTCAGCGGTTCGTGGAGCCGGTGTGGAAGATGCTGTTGAGCAACAAGGGACTGCTGCCGATTTTATGAGAAATGTTCCCCGGTCATCCGAACTTACTGCCGAGTTATGACTCCTCGCTGCCGCTGGCAGGAAGCTATGTGCAGAAGCCGAAGCTGAGCCGTGAAGGCGCAAATGTGATGATGGTGGCGGGCGGACGAATAATGGAGCAAACGCAGGGTGACTATGGTGCGGAAGGGCATGTGTTTCAGGCCATCGCGCCTGCCCGTGACTTCGATGGCCAGCATCCGGTGCTGGGCCTGTGGATGGTGAACAACGAAGCCGCCGGGCTGGGCATTCGTGAAGAAGCCCGCCGCATCACCACCAATGCCAGCCGCTTTGTGCCGCATTGGTTCAAGTAAAGCGGCCCGCTACATGGCCGATACCACCACCATATTGTAAGCCATGTGCGCCACTACGCAGGGAGCCAGATGGCCGGTGCGACGGAAGAGGAAGGAGTTCAAGAAACCGAGGGCGGCCACTGGCAGCCACGCTACCGGCGGATGGTAAATGGCAAAGAACAACGAGCTGGCAACCAGCGCCCGCCAGCCGCCCCATTCGCGGTCGAGAGCACGGAAGAGGAGCCCACGGAACAGGTATTCTTCAGCTATGGGCGCCATGCCTACGGCCATGATCAGCAGCCAGATGCGATGGCCTGGAGGGAACGGCTTGCTATGCGTGCCGGAGAGCAGTTGCTGGAGCACCGGAATGTGTTGCACCAACCAGAGATAACCTAAGGCAACAATGCCCATGAGAACGCCCATGACGAGGCCGGCGAAGAGCTTTTCAAGCACTGGGCGTGTCTCCCAGCCGCCGTTTCCCGGCCACTTCCAAATGTCGGCACTGCGCACGCCGCGCGTGTTCATCCACGAGCCCACGATGAGCAGGGTGGTAAAGCCCGCGACGCCGTAAGCAATGGACTGTGCAGTCACGATTTCCCCACGGCCCAGCAGCGCTAGCATCGCGACCAGCACCACTGCCATTCCTTCCATCATGGCGCTGATGGCAATCATCGCATGCATGAGCGTGGGCGGCGGCGGAAGCTTCTCAGACCAGGGATCAAACAGGAAGGGCAGGCGCGCTCGGAAGTTCTGCCACATGGCGGCGGAGGTGAGCCAGGAGTAAACGATGCCCACAAAGGCGAGGCTCCACTGTTGGCTGATCACGCCAGCGGCGAAGGTGAAGGTGCCGAGGGAGGCGGCCATGCGCCGCGAAAAAGGCACCGGTTCCGGCTCGCCGGAGCTGGAGGGCACAGTCACCAGCGTCACCGATTTCTCAGCAAGGCTGCCGCTGAAGAGCAACCAACCGACAGCGATGAGAGCGATGCGCCACAGGTCACGCGGAAACATTAAGGCATCAACCGCGAGGATGACTAACACTACAATGCAGGCAATGAACCACCAGAGCCGCGCCTTAGCCTTGAGCAGCGCCTCCATTCCCCGAGGCCAGGTCTGCGGAAGCCACAGAGCTTGGCCTTCGGAAATGAGCGAACGCGGCCCGAGAATGAAGAGGAAGTAGGTGCCAAAGATGACGGCCGCGCCCGCGAGGGTATGCCAGGAACGGGAGGCAATAGAGGCAAGACCGCGCAGGTTGAAGGACTGCTGCGCAGCGAGAGTCATGGGGATGAGGAAGACCTGCACCAGCGCACCTCGATCACGCCAGAACCACAGGAGTTCCTTGCGATAAAGCGGATCGCGCAGCCAGCGGCGGGAAGCGGCTGCGGATAGGGCTGCAGGCGCACTGACTGTGCTGCCGAAGCCGCCGGCCAGACCTTGATTGGTCGCGCGAGCGCTGAACTGGACAGCGATGAAAATGACGACAGCGCTCAGGCCCCAGCACACGGCCACTGCTTTCCAGGCCGAAGGCTGGCCCATGCCATAGCCCAGCACCCAGTCGGAAAGAGACCAGGAAACCCAGTGCGACACAGGTGCCATCCAGCCCACGAGGGCAAAGATGGTGGGGCGCGCGTTCAGAGAAATGATGCCGAGGATGAAGGCGCTATAGCCGAGCCACGACATGATCCCCAATACTGCGCCGCGGGTGCGGGGCGACAAGCGCAGCATGGTGGCGATTTCCAGAGCCTTGCTGGCGCAGCAGGCCGCAAGCGCCACCGGGACACCAGCGAGCAGGCCGGTGACAAGGGATGCGAGAAAGTCACCATAAAGCATCCAGTGCAGGCCGATCCAAAAGGCGGGTGCGCCTATGAAGAAGATGTTGGCGGCGAGTGGGGACAGCATCTCCGCAAGGAACACCGCTGTGGGCGGCACTGAGTGAGACATCAGCCATTCCCACATAGGGTGGCGGCGGCGCTGAAAATCGAGCTCCAGCCCCTCACCCTGAAAGGCGAGCATCAGGAACCACCAGCCCATGACGAACAAGGCGGCAAGCTTTGTCAACGAGCCTGCTCTGGCGGGCGCGCTCATGCCCAGAAAGCCGGAGTCCAGGCCTTCGAAGCCCGCAATGCCGGACTTCTCATAATGCTGCCGGAGAGCTTTCTCATGATCCTCCCGTTCGCCGCCCCGTTCACGGGAACGCTTGCTGGCGGTGTTTTCAAAGAAGGTGTCGAGCGTGTTCCTGCTTTCCTGTTCTACGATCTGGCGCGCTTTCTCCAGCTTTGTCACCTCTGCGTTGTCCACCGG
>JAQGPI010000267.1 GCA_028293175.1 Verrucomicrobiaceae bacterium
TGCGTGGCCTTCACCAACCGCTTCTATCAGGAGGTGCTGGACGACCCCGGACTCGCAAGCCCGATCTTGTTTCCTGAAACGGTCTTCAACGCTCCGGCCTCGCACCTCGCTTCGTATTTGGGCGTGAGCGGACCGGTGACCACGCTTATTGGCGAGCCCACGATCATTGCCGAGGCCCTATGGATGGCACGTTCCTGGATGATCACCGGGCTGGTGGAGCAATGCCTCGTCATTGGTGCGGAAGAAGCCGACTGGCTCAGCACAGAAGGCGTCACCTATTACGACAAGCGGCTGGTGGTCAGCGAAGGCGCGGGGGCCTTGCTGGTGGCACTTTCCGGCGATGGACCGAAGCTCGAGCAGTTGTGCGGACCGTTCGCTTATCATTCGAATCAAGAGCGCGGCAGCGAGCTGGACCGGCTCACGCAGGCCATGGACATCGGCACCGCTGATGTGCTGGTGGACAACACGCTGGGCGTGCCGCGTTTTGACAAGCAGGAGAAGGAAGCCTGGTCCCGCCACTGGCAGGGCGAAGTGCTGAGCCCGCGCCGCCTGCTCGGCGAAGGCATGGGCAGCAGCAGCGCCTTGCAGCTCGTGCTGGCAGCGGCTTTGGCTAAATCGCGGCAGAAGAAGGCGGTTGTTTCCATGCCGGGGTATAACACGGCGGCTTATGGCTGTGTGGTGAGCACGGGCCACTGAGGCTAAGCCCTATCTCTCCGGCAAAATCTTCGCGTTTGACCCAGCAAGGCGCAGCAGGCATCTCTGCTGCGCTTATTATGGCCAAAAAACCTGTTGTTCTCATTATCCGCGACGGCTGGGGTATCAATCCCGCAGGCCGCGCCCAAGCAGTGCAAAACGGCGACGCGACGCTTCTCGCCAGCACTCCTTTTCATGACCTCCTTTACGCGACTTATCCGCAGGGCACCGTAAGCGCAAGTGGCGAAGATGTGGGCCTGCCTCCTGGGCAGATGGGCAACAGCGAGGTGGGTCACCTCAATCTCGGTGCGGGCCGTGTCGTGTATCAGGATCTCACCCGCATCAACAAGTCCATTCGTGATGGTGAGATGGCGGGCAATCCCACGCTTCAGGAAGCCTTTGCGAAGGCTAAGGGCAGTCGTCTGCACTTGCTCGGTCTCATCAGCGACGGCGGGGTGCATTCGCATCAGGATCATCTTGCCTCGCTCTGCAATGCAGCGGAAGCCGCGGGCGTGAATGACATCATGGTGCACGCGATCACCGATGGCCGGGACACCTCGCCCACCGGCGGCGCGGCCTACATGGCCAAGCTGGAAGCCGATCTGGCCCCCAGCGGAGCGAGCATCGCCACGGTCATCGGCCGTTACTTCGCCATGGACCGCGACAAGCGCTGGGAGCGCAACAAGCTGGCCTGGGATGCCATCGTTCTCGGCCGAGGCACTCAGCATGTGGACCGGCCCAGCTCAGCGGTGAAGGCGGCCTACGCCACCGAACCCCGTGGCGACGAGTTCCTCCAGCCCATGATCTTTGCCCATGGCAATGAACAGCGCATCCGCGATGGCGACGTTATCTTGTGGTTCAATTTCCGCGCGGACCGTGCTCGCCAATTGAGCGACGCCTTCCTCAAGCCTGGCTTCAACTTCTTCGACCGCGAGGTGATGCCAAAGACAAGCTACTACACTCTCACCGAGTATGATGCAACGTACTACGCCCTGGGATGCAAGGTGGTCTTTGGCCCTGAGAGCATGGACAATCTGCTCGGCCAAGTCGTCGCCGCCGCTGGCCTTACACAGCTTCGCGCCGCTGAAACGGAGAAGTACCCGCATGTGACCTTCTTCTTCAACGGCGGCGTTGAGGAGCCCAATCCGGGCGAGGACCGCTATCTGGCGGTGAGCCCCAAGGAAGTGCCCACCTACGACAAGAAACCTCAGATGAGCGCCCCTGACCTCACCTTCGAAGTGCGCCGCCGTCTGGACCAATACGACCTCATTATTATGAACTACGCGAACCCGGACATGGTAGGCCATACGGGTGTCGTCGAGGCTGGCGTGCATGCCTGCGAGACCATTGATTTTGGCCTGCGCCTGATGGTCGAGCGCGTGCTTGAGCTTGGCGGCAAGCTCTTCATCACGGCGGACCACGGAAACTGCGAAACCATGCGCAATCCCGACGGCTCCCCTAACACGGCGCACACCACCAATCTGGTCCACGGCATCTATGTGGCGGCGGATGCTGGTGAGTACACTGTTCGCAACGGCAAGCTGGCCGATATCTCCCCCACCCTGCTGGCCATGCTCGGCGTCGCGCAGCCTGCGGAGATGACGGGCAAAACCTTGCTGGTGAAAAAATAGCCCCCCATGATTGCTTTCCTCCGCGGCCGCTTGGCTGAATCCCTGCCCAATCAGGCCATCGTCGATGTTAACGGCGTAGGCTACCATGTGCTCATTCCACTCTCGACTTACGACAAGCTGCCGCAGCAAGGAGCAGAGGTGAAGCTGCTCACGCATTACCACGTCACGGATCGCGATCACACGCTCTATGGTTTCATCACCAGCGATGAGCGCGATCTGTTCCGGCTGTTGATTGACCGTGTTTCAGGCATCGGGCCGAAGATGGGCCTTGCGGTGCTCAGCGGCCTGCCGGTCGCCGCGTTCAAAGACTCTGTCATCCGCGAAGACGTCGCTGCTCTCTCCCGCATCAGCGGCGTGGGCAAGAAAACAGCGGAGCGCATCGTGCTGGAATTGAAGGACAAAGTCGGTGTCGTCGGGGCCTGGCAGGAAGCCAAGGCCACCGCTTCCAGCGATCCGTCCAAGACCGCGCAAAACGACGCTGTGCTGGCCCTCATCGCACTTGGCTTCAAGCAAGGCGAGGCGCACAAAGCCGTGCAGCTGCAGCTCAAGCAGCCAGGGCCGGATGGCATGCCTTCCGTGGATAAGCTGGTGCGCGAAGCGTTGCGGGCGCTAAATTAAGGTTCAACGGGCGCAGCGCCCAAAGGTTTTGATTTTCAGCAAGCCGCCTCATCGCTACCTTTGGCGCAGAGGCAACGCATGAAAAGTTCTTCGAAATCATCAAAACCGAAGGCTCGCAGCGGCAAACGGGGCAAGCAGAAGAAGCCACCGGGAAGCACGCTTCATTTGGTGGCCAAAAAGGTGAAGGCCGCGCTCGGAGCGAAGGCCTTGCTGATGTACTTCCGCACGGGCGAGGGCGATGCCTTTGAGCTTCAGGCAGAGACGACGGTAAGCCGCGACCAGCCGGGCGCGCTGCTGTCGCAGGACCATGCGGAACAGCTTCTCGGCACGGGCCGGATCGACGGCAGCGTGGTGATGCTTTCCTCAAGTGCCTCCGCCCAGGCGGCGCTCGGCAAACGCAGCACAGGATCAGTTTTCATGGCCTGTGCGGTGCTGGTGGAGGACTCGCTGGAAGGCCTGGTCTTGATGGAATTCCACTCCCGGCCCAGAAACCAGCCGTCGATCAAGGAGAAGCTCGATCCCCTGGTCCTTCTGATGGCCAACATCCTAAAGCAGCGGCGCGAGGCCTTTTCCGCTCTGCAAATGACGGCGCTGTTCCTGGATGCTGCCACGGATGGCGTCGGCATCGCCTGCCCGGTCACCCTGCGCACCTTGTACGTGAATCCCGCCGCCCGCCGAATGATCGGGCTGGCGGATGATGTGCCGCTGGAAAAAATTCACCCCCACGTCTGCCGACCAGGAGCGCTGGCGATGGAAAAGGACCGCATTCTGCGCGAGGTGGAGGCGCACGGTTCATGGGTGGGTGAGACGGTGCTCGCCACCCTGAATGGCGAGGCCATTCCAGTCTCAGAAATGGTGGTAAAATTCCCCTTCGCCGGTTCGCCAAGCGGCTGGGCCGTGGGGGCGATCGCCCGTGACCGCCGCCCCGAATCGCACCAGGAAAGGCTGCTAGGCCGCACCAAGGCGTTGATCGAGAGCCTGGCCGAAATTGGGCCGCAAGCCTTCTACGTGTGGGATCATGAGCTGAGCAAGATGACGGCTGGCGGCGACAAGCTGGCCGCGCTCTACGGCTACACGGCCGATGAAATCGAGGCACTGCCCCATGGCTGGGCGTCCATCGTCTATCCCGAAGACCTCGGGGCCATCATGCGCAGCACTGCCCAGCTTGAAAAGGCAGGCGGCAACCGCGTAATCTCCTCCCAGCTCCGCATCGTGCGCAAAGACGGGCAGCTGGAAGTGATCAACATGTCCCTGCGGGCTTTAGAACGCAATGACGACACGGGCCGGTTGCAAACTTCCGTGGGCGTCTCCCAGGTCATCACCAATTACGTTGCGCCGATGAAGGAGCTGCAGAAGCGCGAGGCTCTGTACCGGCAGATGGTGGACGAGGCGGGCGACAGTATTTTCCAGTTCGATGACCAGGGCATCATCCTCTATGCGAACCGCTTCGCCGAGCGGGTGCTGGGCTACCGCAAAGGAGAACTCGTGGACCGCAGCCTGTGGGACGTGTTTGATATTCCGCCCAAAGGGCAGGTGCGCGATCTCGTCAGCTTGCGCAAAGGCAGCTCCCGCCGCGTTTCCTGCGTGCAGACCGGCAAGGACGGCCGCACGCTGAATGCAGACCTGCGAGTGCGCCGACTGGCGGACAAGCGGTTCCTCGGCATTGCCCGGGACTTGAGCCGGGAGGCGGAGCTCGCGGTGGCCAACCAGCGCCAGGCCGCCTACTACCGAGGGTTGTTCCAGAACAACACCTCCGGCGTGGCGGTGTTCGATGAGAAGCAAGTTCTTACCGCCACCAACCATGCCCTCGTGACCCTCCTGAAATACTCGCAGAAGGAGATGGTGGGCAGGCGCTTGATCGATCTGGTGCCGCCGGAGTGCCAGGATCAAGCGCGCGAGGTGTTCAACCGCATGCAGCGCGACCGTCGGTTCAACCGCCTTTTCAGCAAGGGCGTGAAGCTCACACTAAAGCGAAAAGACGGGCGCCACGTGTACGTCCAGGCCGCGCTCAGCGCCATCAGCGACGGTACGGTGCTGTTTTCCCAAGGCATCGCCATTTTCACCGACATCACCGAAGAGCAGGAGATCCGCAAACAGCACGATGAGCAGGCGCGCTTCACGGCAGCCCTCGTCAATGAGGCTCCCACATGCATCGTCGTCATGGACCCCCACGGCAAGATCGTGCGTGTAAACCCGGCCGTGGAGGAACTCACCGGCTTCTCCTCCCGCCATCTGGTGGGCAAGCTGCTGTGGCATTCCGGCCTCATCGACCCTGACCAGGAAGAAGCCTCTCGCACGCGGTTCGGGTCCCTCATCAAGGGTGAAAAGCGCGTCAATTCCACGATCCGCCTTTTCACCAAATCCGGCGGCACCAAGACCGTTGAAGCCCAGACCACCGCGGCGCGTTCTCCTAGCGGCGAAGTGCTTTGCATCATCGCCACCGCCATGGATGTGACCGAACAGAAGCGGCTGGAGGCGGAGGTGATCAAGATCGCTGAGGCGGAGCAGATGCGCATCGGCAACGATCTGCACGATGGCGTGGGGCAGGTGCTGACAGGGATCATGTCGCTCACCGAAGCGCTGGAGTATCAACTCACCGGCGACACCCAAAAGGAAGCCGTGCGCATCCGCGAGTTGGTACGCGATGCCATCCAGCAGGTGCGGCAGCTTTCACACGGCCTTAGCCCCGCCGCCGTCAAGCTTCGGGGGCTCGCCGCCTCCCTTCGTCTACTGTCGGATCAGATACGCAGTAATCTGCTGGACTGCCGTTGTGAATTCGAGGTAGAACCACGCCTCAACAATCCCGAAACCGAGACACACTTATTCAGAATTGCCCAGGAGGCGGTGAACAACGCCATGAAGCATGGCAAGCCTAGGCATATTACTATTCGCCTCCGACCCGGATCGGGCGATCAGTGTCTTATGGAAATCCAGGATGATGGGGTCGGTATGGAAGCCAAAAGACCCAAGAACGGAGACGGTATCGGCATCCGCGTGATGCGCTACAGGGCTAATCTCATCGGTGGTCATTTTACCGTCGGTCCCCGACAGGGAGGCGGGACTTCTGTCCTGTGTGGTTTCTCTTGCGGCATGTAGAAAAGTTGCTACAATCAGAGCAACTCCGAGCCCATGGAACCTAATACTATCGTGAAGCACAAAATTTATATCCTAGACGATCATCCGATCGTCATCGAAGGCCTCAAAAGGGTCATCGACCAACAAGAAGACATGCAGGTCGTCGGCAGTTCTGAAGACGCCACTATTGCCCTTCAGCAACTGGCCAAGCTTAAGCCTGAGGTTGTCCTGCTGGACATCACTCTAAAAGACCGCAGCGGCGTGGACATGATCAAGAAGATCAGGGCCGCTAATGCGACGACCCAGGTGCTGGTGTACTCCATGCATGACGAAAACGTCTATGCCGAGCGCTGTCTGCGCGCCGGTGCCATGGGCTACCTGATGAAGGGTGAAGGCGGTGCACGCGTCGTGCAGGGCCTGCGCCAGATTCTGACCGGCTCCTTCTGTTTCAGCGCCAACCTCATTGGCAGCATCGTCTCCGGCGGCGGCCCCCGCACCGGATCACGCGGCGAACCAGGCCGGTTGCTGAGCGATCGCCAGCTCGAAGTCTTCGAGATGGTGGGCCGCGGTTTCGACTCCCACGAAATCGCCGAAAAGCTCAGCCTGAGCGCCAAGACGGTGGATGCCCACAAGGCGAACATCCGCCAGAAGCTCGGCCTTGCTTCCGCACGTGAACTCCTCATGGAAGCCGTGCGCTGGGTGGAGAAATAGCCGTAGGCCGCACAAGACAACACAACAACAAATTCAATACGGGCGTCAGAGCGCGCCCATCCCGGCGGGGATGGGCGCTTTTTTATGCCCCGGCGGCATCAAGAAAGTGGCTTCGGCTTCAGCCGAATCAGGAGTAGCCGCGCTTGCGTGGTGAGGCAGGCTTTGCAGAGCATCCCACCGCTCCCCCCACCTTCTTGGGGAAGCGGCTACTTCACCTTCCATCTCGCTCACCCCCCATTCTTCAAGCCCTCGCCGGATAATAAGGGCCACGATTTGAAAGAAAAGCGTGCGCAGCCGCTTTGTGCCTGCTTCGTTATTGTTCTCCATTCCATTTATGAGCATTCAAAACCACCAATCCAACCGCCGGTCCTTCCTCCGCAATGCAGCCCTGGGTACGGGCTCCATGTTCATGCCCAACCTCCTCCTCGGCCAGGAAGCCGGTGGCGTGAAGAAGCTCAACTTTGCTGGCATCGGCTGCGGCGGCAAAGGGGCCTCTGATATCGCGATCGCTGCTGAAGGCGCGAACATCGTGGCGTTCTGCGATGTGGATGCCAAGACCCTCGAAGGTGCCAAGGCCAAGTACCCGGGCGCGAAGACCTTCAGCAACTTCCGCGAGATGTTCGATGCCATGGGCGACCAGATCGACGGCGTGACCATCTCCACTCCCGACCACGCGCATTACCCTGCCGCCATGGAAGCCATCAAGCGCGGCAAGCACGTGTGCGTGCAGAAGCCCCTGGTGAACCGGATCTGGGAAGCCAATCAACTGCACCTTGCCGCGCAGAAGAAGGGCGTGAAGACCAACATGGGCAACCAGGGCCACACCGGCGAGCAGATCCGTCAGCTCAAGGAGTGGATGGACGCCGGCGTGGTGGGCAATGTGAAGGAAATCCACGTGTGGACCAACCGCCCCATCTGGCCGCAGGGAAATGCCGCCAAGGACAGCTACAAGCAGGGCCCGGTCCCGGAAAACCTCAACTGGCAGCATTGGCTTGCCGCGCAGCCCGACCAACCCTTCATCGAAGGCGTGCATCCGTTCAAGTGGCGGGGCCACCGCCAGTTCGGTGCCGGCGCCATGGGCGACATGGGCTGCCACATCATGGACGGCCCCTTCTTCGCCTGCGGCCTGGGCGAACCCTACAAGCTAGAGTGCGAAAACGAAGAACTGACCGACCTGAGCTGGCCGAAAGGCTCCCACGTCATCGCTTACTTCAAGCATGCGAAGTACGGCGAGGTGAAGTTGCACTGGTATGAAGGCAAGAAGGGCGACCAAGCCTGGAAGCCTGAGCGCCCCGCCAAGCTGGAAGCCAACCGCGACTGGAACAAGATGATCGGCGGCTTCATCATCGTGGGCGACGAGGACTCTATCCTCAACGCCGGCGACTATTGCGAGCACCTCGAAGTGATCGGCAACCGCGACAAGATGATCAAATTCTTCAAGGACACCCCGAAGACCCTTGAGCGCAGCCTCGCCCCTGGCAAGCCCCAGCTTGAGCTGGTGAAGGCCATTGAGGAAAACAAGATCTGCGGCAGCAACTTCGACTACTCCGTGCCGCTCACCAAGATGTGCCTCTTCGGCAACCTCGCCATCGCCAACCCCGGCAAGGTCATCGAGTGGGACAGCGCCACCCAGCAGATCAAGGATGGCGGCGAGGACAACAAGCTGCTCACCCGCGACGCCTATCGTGCGGGCTGGGAATACAGCGCCGACAAGATCTAATCGATCCCTCCGTCAACTTCCAGGCGCTGCAGTCCATTGGGCCGCAGCGCCTTTTTTATTTACTCGACCCCATCCCCCAATCTGTTCATCATCCACCTGTTAGGCGACTCGCCACACGTCCTGTGAGAA
>JAQGPI010000275.1 GCA_028293175.1 Verrucomicrobiaceae bacterium
GGGCGGGTTGTCCTTTTTAACGAGGTCCAGTTTGGCTGCTGCCTTGGAAAAGCTGAGCACCACCGGCAGCGGGACCGACTTGCCATCTACCACAGGCGAGACGCCCGGGTCGGCGATCTTGCCGGTCACTTCGCGGGCCTCTACGGTCTGGCGGGGATGCGGTTTGTGCGCTTCCGTCCAGTCATGGTACTTGAGCCCCCCTCCAATAGCCACCCCTGCGGTGACGATGGTGGCGGCCCATAGCCCCGGCGACCGGCACATGGAATCATACACGCCGCCCGGCCACACCGGTGGCGTGTAACGGACATCCCCTAATACCGCGCGGCCTACTTTGCCCCAGAAGCGCGGCTGCAAAAACGACAGCCATCGTGACATATTGATGGGCCAATTTAATCCTTCCACTTTCGCAGAACACAAGGACATCCACAAAACATTTTGTAAGACCTTGCCAGTACCATCCAGATAAGGATGCCGACACGAATGTTTTGGACAGCCCACCGTTTCTCGCTGTCGTATCCCACCGGTCGAATTCAAAACTAACCACCACTATGGCCCACACCCTGCCCCCCCTCCCCTACGACAACGCGGCCCTTGAGCCACATATTGATGCCAAGACGATGGAAATCCATCATGACAAGCATCACAACGCCTACGTTACCAATTTGAACAAGGCTCTGGAAGGCCACGCCGACCTGGAAGCGCTGCCGATTGAAGACCTGTGCAAGAACATCGCCACCGTGCCTGAAGGCATCCGCGCCGCTGTGCGTAACAATGGCGGCGGCCACTTCAACCACACCTTGTTCTGGAAGATCATGGGCCCCAACGCGGGCGGCGCGCCGACTGGCGAGCTCGCAACGGCTATTGATTCCGCCTTCGGCAGCTTCGATGCGTTTAAGGAAGCCTTTGGCAAGGCTGGCGTGGGTCGCTTCGGCTCCGGCTGGGCTTGGCTGGTCGTCACTGATGGCAAGCTGGCCATCACTTCCACTCCCAATCAGGACAATCCGCTGATGGACAACTCCGGCACCCCAATCCTGGGTCTGGACGTGTGGGAACACGCCTACTACCTCAACTACCAGAACAAGCGCCCCGATTATATCGCGGCTTGGTGGAACGTGGTGAACTGGACTGCCGTGGCTGATCTTTTTGCCAAGGCATAATAAGCCTTTAAAAGCTTTTTGATTGGAACGCAGCATCTCCGGGTGCTGCGTTTTTTTGTGCTCGGACCATGCCGGATGCAGAACTGGCTCTCCTCATCGCGTTGATACATCATGCTCAAGTTCACCGCCCTCCTCCTTGCCAGCGTCTTCTCCTTTGCCCAGGCAGATACTCCACCAGACTTCGATTGGGTGATGCATGCAGGCGGACCGAAGCATGACAAGACCCGCTGCATCTGCATCGACAACGAGGGAAATGTGTTCATCACTGGGGAGTTCAGCGGCACTTCGCAGTGGGATGGCCAAACCATTACCAGCGCGGGTGACATGGATTTCTTCATCGCAAAGCTCGACCCCGCCGGGAAGGTGATGTGGGTGCATACGGGTGGCGGCTCAAAGACGGACCGTGGCTATGGCGTCGCGTGTGATGACGCAGGTAATTGTTATGTCACCGGCCACTACCAGAGCGAAGACTGCAAGTTCGACGGAAAGCCTCTGACTCTCATCGGCGGCTATGATGTGTTCGTGGGCAAGTACGATCCCGCAGGAAAGCTGCAATGGATCACCAGCGCAGGGGGCGATGGCTATGATTACGGGCACGGCATTTCCGTGAGCGGCGACGATGTGTATGTGACTGGCGCGGTGGTGGGCGATGCCAGCTTTGGTGAGCAGAAGCGGCCCAACGAAAAAGTCTCCCATGTGTTTTGTGCTGACTACAGCACTGAAGGCACTCTCAAGTGGGTGAAGGCCGCCCAGGGCAAAGGCAGCAGCAGCGGTCACGGCGTATCCGTGGATGGTGCAGGCAATGCCTTTGTGGGCGGCCACTGCGGTGGTCTGGCAAAGCTGGGCGAAGTGGAGCTGACCAATGCCAAGGGCAGCGACATCTTGATCGCCAAATTCAATCCCAAGGGCGACGTGAAGTGGGTGCAGCAGGGCTTCGGCAGTCCGCACGCTTTGATCCATGAAATCAGTGCCGACAAGGACGGCCGCGTGTGGGCCTGCGGCATGTTCAAGGAGGCGCTGCATCTGGAAGGCGGCAAGGTGGTCGAAAACAAAGGCGACAACGACATGCTGCTTACCTGCATTGATCCGGACGGCAAGATTTCCTGGACCGTGACCGGCGGCGGGCCGAAGACGGATTACGGCCTAGGCGTGGTGAGTGACGGCAAAGGTGGCTGCCTTCTGACGGGCGAGATCAGCGACACGGCGGACATCTTGGGCCATTCGCTGACATCGCACGGCGCTACGGATGTCTACGTTGCCGGTATCGATGGCAAAGGTGCTCTGCAATGGATTACACAAGCGGGAGGAACGCAGTCAGACAGCGCTTACACCATTGCGATGGACCACTCTGGCAATGCCTTCATCTCAGGCTCCGTGAGCACCGCGGTGGCCTTCGGTTCCACTACGGTGACCAGTGCCGGAGGCGGCGACGTCTATGTTGCAAAGCTGAAGGCAAAGTAATTCGGCCTATCATCCAAATAGTTCAACGGCCAGTGTCCTTGATTCCTCCAAAAAGCTTTCGCCCAGCGGCGTAAGCCTACCCATCCAAAGGGCGCAGAAGGGAATCATGGGAAAGTCATCGAGCGGCACTTCGCGGATGCCAGCGGGCAGCTTCATGCGCGGTACGTGCATGCTCAGGCCAATGCCGAAGCCTTGCGCCACGTACTTGGCGACGAGGTCCAGGCCACCGAGTTCCAAGGTGGGAAGCCAGTCCACCCCGCGCGTGCGCAGCTCGTCGCCAAACACGCGCGGAAGGGCCTCGCGTGAGCCGAGCGTGATCAACGGCAGGCCAATGCGGTCCATGCCCAGCACATCTGCCATGCATTTGATGCGGCTTTTCTCCGGCACCAGCAGCACCATGGTCATGCGCTGAAGCTCGCGCGTGTTCATCCCGACAGTCGGCTTGTCCGTGATCAAAGACAGGCCCAGATCGGCCTCCTGTGCCAGCAGTCTCGCCTCGATTTCGGCCTGCCGACCATTCATCAGAGTGAAGTGAAATTGCGGCACGCGTTTCCTCATGCGCGAGAGCAGTTCCGGCAGGTACTCGCGCTGCACGATCTCCGGCGTGGCAATGCGCAGCCGCGTTTCCGCTCCGCCTCGGAGACGCTGCTCCAGCGAGCCCAATCCATTGAAAAAGGGCTCGATATGCTCAAATAGCATCTGCCCTTCGGCGCTAAGCTGAAAAGGCCTCCGCTGGAAAAGCGTGAGGCCCAGCGAGTCCTCTAATTGCAGGATCTGCGCGCTGATCGCCGGCTGCTGGATGCCGTAGGGAATCTGGCGCGCCGCAGCGCTCACACCGCCGTGCTTGGCCACGTAATAGAAGAGTTCGAGATGATGGACATTCATGGCTTATCAGAAGGCCAATGTATTCGTTCCATCAATGGAAGGTCAAAGTTTATCAATTCCCACAGGCCTAGGTCTCGCGCACAGTGGCCATGCGCGGATCAATGAACCACCGCCTCACTTCCCATGGAACTTTTCGCCCTTCTTGGAATTCTTTTAGTCTTGTGGCTGCTCGTCGGCCCAATCATCGCGCTTGTCAAAGCATCCAAAGCCGCGCGCCTTGTTGATGAAGCAATCGAGCGCTTCCGAGAAACCAGTCGTCTTCAATCTGAGCGCATGGACCGCCTTATGCAGCGGTTAGAATATCTGGAAGCTTCATTCAAAGACAAAGCGCCGTTCGCTCCTCAACCCATCCCTGAGCAAACGGCAGGCCTCGAAACACCGGTGGCACCGTCCCTTTCCCCTCAGATGGAGGTAGCGGCACCTATCACCGTTGACCGTTTGGAGGAAACCCAGCCCGGACCTGTGGAAGGCGGAAGCGAGTACAAACTGCCCGATTGGTCATCCACTCCCGTCCTTACTCCAGAACCTACGGTAGGTAGCGTTGATACCCCTGCCGCGCCGCCGCCGCTTCCGCCGCCCTTTCCAAGACCTGTCGAACCTGTGGCTAAGGCGATGAGTTTCGAGCAGTTCCTGGGAGTGAAAATGTTCGCCTGGGTGGGCGGCTTGGCCTTGTTCCTCGGCATCGTATTCTTCGTGAAGTATGCCTTTGAGCGTGATTTGATTCCTCCGGCAGCGCGTATTGCCATCGGCTTTATCACCGGTATGGGCCTGCTAGGCGGCGGCTTGTATGTGCAATCCCGCAAGCACTTCGATGTGCTCGCTCAAACGCTCTGCGCCACCGGCGTGCTGGTGCTTTATGGGGTCACCTTTGCGGCTCACGCACTGTACCATTTTGCCATCTTTAACAGCGGCGTCACCTTCGGCGTCATGACTCTGGTCACGGCGGTAGCCTTCCTGCTGTCCGTGCGGATGAACGCACAAGTCGTTGCGGTGCTGGGGATGGTGGGCGGCTTCCTCACCCCAGTCCTATGCAGCACCGGCCAGGACAATCCCGGGGGATTGTTTGGCTATATCGCCCTGCTGGACATAGGCCTGCTGGCCGTGGCCAAACGCCAGCGCTGGTTGCATCTGACCGCGCTCGCAGCGGCGGGCACGGCAGTGATGCAGTTCGGCTGGTTCAGCCGGTTTGGCTACAGCGAGCACTATTTTGAAGGGGCGAAGACTTGGGTTCTGGTCACTGTCTTTGCCGGTTTTGCCGGTCTGTTTACAGCAGCGGCGAAGTGGTCGCGCACTCGCGAGGATGAAGACTTATTCCCCGCGTGGTCGGCGCTGGGGTTGTGCGGCAGTGCCATGATCGCTGCCTTCACCATGCTCGATTTTGGTTCTGTCACCGAGCGGCCTGTGCTGCTGTATTCCCTCGTTCTGCTGGCGAATGCCGCCGGGCTATTTATAGCCTGGGCGGAGCCACGAGTGCGGCTGGCACCCGCCGCCATCGGGCTCTTCACGTTTATTCATCTCATGGTGTGGACCTGCGTGCGACTTACCACCGATCTGCTGCCTACGGCACTGGTTATCTATCTTGTGTTCGGTCTCATGCACACAGCGTTTGGCGTGCTGTGGCAGCGCAAATACCCGGGTTTGACCGCGACCGCCGCCCATTGGGTGCCCGTGGATGTACTCTTGCTCGGCTTGCTGCCGATCTTTGTATTGAGGGAGGTTTCGTTCTTCATCTGGCCTGCGCTGTTGGTAACCAATTTGCTGGTCATTGGCCTCGCCTTCGTTACGAGAAAACTCCTGCCTGTGCTCGCCTCCATCGTCCTCACGCTTGTGGGAGCAGGCGCTTGGCTGATGCGAATGCCGGACACTTCGGTTAGCAGCCTGCCAGCCTTTCTCTTCGTGGTCGGCGGCTTCGCTGTGTTCTTTATTGTGGCAAGCTGTTTCCTGTCGAAACGCGTTGCTTCTCTTCCCTCTTTGGCTGGTGCAGATCCCCTGGCCGCGATGCTGCCGGTGAGTTCTGCCGTGCTGCCCTTCGCCCTGCTCATCATGGCCACGGTGCAACTGCCGGTGGCCAATCCCGCGCCCATCTTCGGCCTGGGTCTGCTGCTCTGCTCGTTCCTGCTCGGGCTGGCCCGTGTGGCAGCCATGCATGCCTTGGGGCTGGCGGCGCTGATCTGCACCCTGGCGCTGGAATACACCTGGCACGTGCATCATTTCAATGCCGAGGCGCCGGTCCAGCCTCTGCTCTGGTACCTGGGCTTTTATGCATTGTTTGCGGCCTTCCCCTTTGTGTTCCGCCGTGCCTTCCGCAGCGCCACGCTGCCTTGGATCGCCTCAGCAGCGGCGGGCATTGGCACTTTTGGCCTTGTTCATCGGATCATCGCCCTTGCCTGGCCTAACAGCATGATGGGCCTGTTGCCTGCCGCATTTGTCATTCCCTCCCTGCTGAGTCTGGTTGTCATCCTCAAGCAGCCAGCGGAGGACGGGAAAGCCCGTCTGAGCCAGCTTGCCTGGTTTGGCGGCGTGGCGTTGTTCTTCATCACGCTGATCTTTCCTCTGCAATTTGACAGGCAATGGATCACCATTGGCTGGGCCCTTGAAGGCGCGGCGCTGATCTGGCTGTACCGCCGCGTGCCCCACAAGGGGCTGCACTATGTTGGCGCCGGCCTGCTGACTGTTGCCTTTGTGCGTTTGGCGCTGAACCCCGCCGTGCTCTCCTACGCCACGCACACCGGCACGCCGATAGTAAACTGGTTCCTCTATGCTTACGGGCTTGTGGCGGTCGCCCAGTTCATGGGTGCCCGCTGGCTGGCTGAACCTAACATAAAACTAGGCGACATCAACTTGCGCGGTCTGTTTTGCGCCTTTGGCGGCGTGCTGCTGTTCCTCCTTATGAACATCGAAATTGCCGATGCTTTCACACCCGTGGGCGAGCAGTTTGTCACCTTCCAGTTCGAGGGCAATCTCGCCCGCGACATGACCTACAGCATCGGCTGGGGCCTGTTCGCCCTGGGCCTGCTCATGCTGGGCTTCCGGCAGCACAACAAGCCGGTGCGTTATGCAGGCATGGCCTTGCTGGTGGTCACGCTCTTGAAGTTGTTCTTCCACGACCTTGCCACCATTGACAGCATCTACCGGATCGGCGCGCTGATGGCGGTGGCTATCATCGCCCTCTTCGCCTCCTTCCTTTACCAGCGCTTCCTCAACGCTGACAAGACCGACCGCTCATGAAATCGACTTGTTTCCAAATACTCGCTGCTAAGTGTCTGCTGGTCCTAGGTTTTGCCCAGACATTGCACGCGCAGCAGGCACCTTACGCTGCGTGGCAGTTTGCTCAAACAGTGGAAGTACCCGGCACAGGGCTGGTACGCCTCGAACTGTCTCTGACCACGACAGGTTCTTCCAATGCCAGTTTGAGTGACCTGCGACTGGTGAGTCCGCAGGGTACCGAGACGCCTTTCGTTGTGGAATGGCCGCGGCCTCAGCCAACGATTGGCCTATTGGCCCCTTCCTTCCATGCCTCGTTGGTTGGCCAAACCACGGTCTTGGATTTCACTACCGGCACCAGCCAACCGTTTCACGCCATCACCCTGATCACAAGCGCGCCATCCTTTATTAAGGCGGCGGTTGTTGAAGGTTCCAATGATGGTGCCGAATGGCGGACGGTTACAGCCAATGAGGTGATCTTCCGGCAGAGTGATGGCACGACCCATCTGCGCATTCCGTTCACCCCTGCGAGCTGGCAACGTTTGCGGGTAACCCTCGATGACAATCGTTCGCAGCCGGTGCCATTCACCGGCGCGTCCATCGAACTAGAAAAATCGGCACCGCCGATGGTCGCCTTGCCCGTGACAATCCAAAAACGTGAGGAATTGCGGGGGCGCACACGCCTGACACTGCCCCTTGGCACCGCCAATCCGTGGTTGGCATCGCTGATGGTGAAAACTTCGGAGCCGCTGTTCAGTCGCCGTGTGACTGTCCTGGCCAATGACCGAACCATCGCGTTTGGCACGGTTTTCAAGGTGGAGCTCGATGGCCACGAATCCTCCGTTTTGACCATCCCTATTCAAGCTCACGTACGGGCCTCAGAGGTAATCGTAGAGATCGAAAACAAGGACAGCCCGCCGTTAAAAATCGATGCGATGGAAGCATCTCGTTATCCCGTCTCGGTGGCCTTCCATTCAAGTGCCGCCGGTCAATGGCAGCTTTTCACCGGCAATCCGGCCGCCCCTGCTCCGGCCTATGATGTTGCAGCCCTCAGTGACGAGCTTCGCAATGCATCGGCCCTTGCTGCCAAGGCGGCAGAGCTTGTGCCCAATCCTTCATTCGACAAGGGGGCCGCGCTCCCAGAAACGGGAGATACAGGGGCCGCCATAGATATGAAAGGATGGGCGTTTCGCACACCCGTTACCACCACTCAGAGGGGCGTAATGCAGTTGGAACTGCGGCTCGAAGCCCTCGCTCATGCCAGTGCGGGATTCAGCGATTTACGGCTGGTCCAGGCAGGACATCAATTGCCCTACCTACTGCAGCCGGTTACCACAACCCGGGACATAGACATCTCTTTCACCCAAGCTCCTGACCCGAAGCGGCCCACCGTATCGCGCTGGGAGCTGACTCTTCCTTTGAAGGGCATGCCAGTGACCGCACTGAAGGCCACTTCGTCCACGCCGTTATTCTCGCGCCATTTCCAATTGATGGAGCCTGTGCGTGACAGCCGCGGCAATCATTCGCTGAGCACCATCGGATCGAAAGCATGGAGCCAGAAACCTGGAGCAGACTCTCCCTTGACGATGCTGCTGAGCCTGCGTGCCACAAGCGGCACGTTGTTCCTAGAGACTGACAATGGTGACAACTCGCCGGTGAAGCTGGACAAAATTACAGTATCCTATCCTGTCGTACAGCTTCTATTCAAGACCGTGGATGCTGCACCGATTCAGCTCTATTACGGCAATCCGGGGGCACTTACGCCCCGCTATGACTTGAGCCTCATGGAGAAGGAGCTACGGACAGCACCGCCTTTGAATGCGGTCCTCGGGGCCGAAGAGCAGCTAAAGCCCATAGCCGAAGCTTCCTCTGAAGAAAGCCAAGGCAGCCCCTGGCTGTGGGCGGCGCTGGCACTGGTGGTGGGCGGCTTGCTTTGGATTGTGGCGAAATTGCTGCCACAGAACGAGGCGTAAAGCTTCGCCTCAAGTCCCGCGCTTGTTGCCAAATAAATCAATGTGCAGGCGTGGGCTGTAGCGATAGCCCTTTGCCTTGCAACACTCCACTAGCAGGGCGTTGCGCGAGCGGATGACTTCGGCGTTGGTGCCCTCAGGCATGAGCAGCACTTTCTCCGGTGGAATGGGCAGACCGATGGATGCCACCACCTGCTCCGCTTCGATAAGATCGGCTTCGTTCGAGATGACGAACTTCAACTGGTAATCATAATCTGAACACCAAGCGCGCAGCACCTCCGGTTGCAGGCGCGTGCGCTCGTGTCGCTCATGCCAGCCAGTGCCAGCCTCAGCAGCATCGGGTGTGGAGTTGCTCAGCTTCGGGCTGATGGAGGCTAGATCGCATGGCACGCCGTCAGGCATGATGGTGCCTGCGGTCTCGATAGTGATGTGCTTGCCCGCCGTGCGCATGGCATTCAGCAACGCTGGCATTTCCTTCGCGATCATCGGCTCGCCACCAGTGACGACGACGAAGCGCGTGGGATGTGCGTTCACTTCTGCCATTAGATCCGCCACGCTCCTCTCCTTGCCCTCAGGCTTCCATGAGGCATACGGCGTGTCGCACCAGCGGCAGCGCAGGTTGCAGCCCGAGGTGCGCACAAAGACGGAGGGCGTACCGAGCAGCGTGCCCTCGCCCTGCACGGAATAGAAAAGCTCCGAAATCAGCATGTGAATGCATAGCATTCAGACCGGCTACGCACACGAAAAGCTTGGAGCGAAATATAAAGTATGGTTAATTAACTGAATGCCGGTCCTGCGCTGCGCCATCCTCGCCTGTTTTACTCTTCTGCTCGTCCAATGTGGCAGCAGCGGGCCCAAGACCTGGACTTATAATTTCAAGGACGGGAAGACCAGCCTCCTGCTCAACAACCAGGCCGTGCCGCAAGCGAACATCCCGCACAAAGTGCAACTGGCCGTGGCTGCGGGGAATAAAATCCACGGGAAACCGTACCGCTATGGCGGCGGCCACGCGCATTTTGAAGACAAGGGCTATGATTGCTCCGGCACCGTATCTTACGTGCTGCACGAGGCAGGCTTGCTCAATGAAGCCACGACTTCCGGCGAACTGCGGCGGTTTGGCAAAAACGGTGAAGGCAAGTGGATGACGGTGTATGCCAAGGATGGCCATGCTTTCATCGTGGTGGCGGGCCTGCGGCTGGATACCAGCAACGGTGGTGGGCGCGATGTGGGGCCACGCTGGACCACGAAGTCCCGCACCCTGCAAGGTTTCCGGGCGCGCCACCCGGAAGGATTGTAAAGCGCTCTGCCCGCCGCTTGCGCTTCCATGGGCCCGCCGCCACCTTCACGCACATGATTTTCCTCATTGTCATCGCGGTCCTGGTCCTGGGGTTTGGCGCAAGCCAGTACGCCGCGGGGAGGTTCGCGACTGCGATGCAACACGGCAGAAAGCAGGCCTCGCCGGAGAATCGTACCGGCGCTCAGATGGTGAGTGAGTTCCTGCTGTCTGAAGGTGTGGAGGATGTGAAGCTGGTGCCTCACGAGGGCGTCGTGAGTGATTACTTCGATCCCTCGCGGCGCTGTCTTTATCTGCGTCGAGAGACCCTTGAAGGTAAGAATTTAGCGGCCTGGGCCTTGGCCTTGCACGAGGCCGCCCATGCCCTGCAAACCGGCGAGGCGAAGGAAGCACTGAAGTGGCGGCGTTCCTGCATCAGCATGTGCCGCTATCTGCCCACGGCCTTGTTCATTCTCGCTGTCTTCGCCCTGGTGATTTTCAAGATGCCGTTCCGAACCCTCATGATTGGTTTTGGCGGAGCCTGCGCGGGCGCGCTGCTGCTGAACCTGGGAACGCTGGCGGTGGAGCACAACGCTAACCAGCGCCTGCGCCACTGGCTGAATGATCGGCTGGGCAACCACCCTGATGCGTTGGAAAAGCTGGATGTCATCCTCAATGCCGTGGCCATCCGGGAGCTGGGAGACCTACTGAGCTCGCCGCGTTATTTCTTCCTCAGCGCCCTGCCGGGAAGCAGCAAGAAGAGGCCGGAATAAAAGAAGTGATGAAACCCGCGGCCCTCTGGTTCTTTCGTCTCGCCTCGCTGTTCTTCGGCGGGGTGTTCGTTTATGCCGGTGTGCTGAAGCTGCGCGATCCCCTGCTGTTTCAGAAAGACATTGAGAGCTTCGACCTTATGGGGGACCCCTGGACCGCTATCCTCGCTGTGTCGCTGCCCTGGATGGAATTGCTGGCCGGTGTCGCGGTCATCACTGGCCTGCTCCGCAATGGCGGACTGCTGCTGTTGAACCTCTCGCTGCTGACGTTTTTCGCCGCCATCGGTTCCGCTTGGTACAGGGGATTGAACATTGAGTGCGGCTGCTTCGGTGGGGATGCCGTCACTCCCAGCTATGTTGAGTTGTTCATCCGCGACGGTCTGCTGCTGGCCCTCGGGCTGGTTCTGTTGTGGAAGGAAACGCGAGCCGCCCGAACCACTGCCTTCCTATGAGCCAAGCCAAGTATCACTTTGCCTCTGACAACACCTCCGGCATCTGCCCCGAAGCTTGGCAGGCGCTGGATGAAGCGAACCAGGGCTTCCAGCCAAGCTATGGGGATGACGAGATCACCCGCGCCGCCTGCGAGGCTTTCCGGCAGTTCTTTGCCACGGACTGTGATGTCTATTTTGTCTTCAACGGCACGGCGGCCAATTCCTTGTCCCTGGCCAGTCTTTGCCAGAGCTACAACAGCATCATCACCGCAGCCGAGGCGCATATAGAGACGGATGAATGCGGTGCGCCCGAGTTCTTCAGCCACGGGGCCAAGCTGCTGACGGCAAAGAGCACCATGGGCAAGCTGGACGTGGCGGATGTCGAGCGTCTGATCACCCACCGCACGGACATTCATTATCCAAAACCCGCCGCCTTGAGCCTGAGCCAAAGCACCGAGCTCGGCACCGTGTATTCGCACGCGGAATTGCAGGCGGTGACCAGCCTCGCCCATCGTAAAGGATTGCGCGTACACATGGATGGCGCGCGATTTTTTAATGCGCTGGCCTCCACCACCGCCGCTCCAGCCGACCTGACATGGCGTGCCGGGGTGGATGTGCTGTGTTGTGGGGGCACCAAGCTGGGCATGGCAGTCACGGAGGCAGTAGTGTTCTTCCGTCGCGACCTCGGCGATGCCTTCGCCTATCGATGCAAGCAGGCTGGCCAGCTGTGCTCCAAGATGCGCTTCATTTCCGCGCAATGGCTGCGGCTCCTGCGCGATGATACGTGGCGCAAGCATGCGGAGCACGGCAACCGGCTGGCCCGGCTGGTAGCGGAAAAAATGACAGCGTTGCCGGGTGTGGAATTGCTCTATCCCGTGGATGCCAACCATTGCTTCCTGAGGCTGCCCGATGTAATCAAAGACCGCCTGAAAGCCAAGGGTTGGGTCTTCTACAGCTTCATTGGCGGAGGCTCGCGCTTTATGTGTTCGTGGCGGGTGACAGAAGAAGATGTGCTGCAACTCGCAGCTGATGCGGCAGGTGTGTCCGCATGACTCGCGCTACTGCCATCCAGTGGCTGCGCCGCTCACTGTGGTTTTTAGTGCTCACCGGCATCCTCCTGCATGTCACGGTACGGGATCGCATTGACGCATTCGCAGTGTTTTTCTACATGCTGCCGCTGCCGGTGCTGATCGGTCTGACAATGGCCATCGTTATCATTGGCCGTGGCCGCCGCCGCAGAGCGAGTCTTGTCGCCATTGGGCTGAGTGTGGCATGGCTGTACCGCTCCTTCACTTGGCACCCCACCGAGCTTGCGACCCAGGACGACGTGCGGGTGCTGTTCTGGAATCTTGGCCATCCGATCAAGCCCTTCCGTCCTTTGATTCGCATGATCAAGGAGCTGAACCCCGACATTGTGGCATGCGTAGAGCCGGGCCCAAATGCCGCGACTGATGTCGAGGCTTACAAGGCCGCACTGCCGGGCTACGACTGTCAAGCCATGCCGCGCGGCATCCTCTGGCTTTCGCGTCGTCCTTCACAATACCGAGCGCGCGGACGGTTGGACCAAATCGGCGCGTACGCCGTGTTCGAAGCGCAGATTAACGGCCGCACTCAGCGGGTGGTTACGGCAGATGTGTATGCCGCCCCTCTCTTGCCGCGCACCGGCCAGCTACGCGAAATTCTGGACTACACCCAGTCTGACCCCAAGGTCATTGCAATGGGAGACTTCAATACCCCGGCGGAATCCGCTCACTTCGATGCCTACCGCCAACAACAGCTTCAGGATGCGCTGACCACTGGCGGCAAGGGTTTTCGTGAAACGTGGTTTTGGGGACTGCCTTTGCTGAGTCTCGACCACATCTGGCTGGGCAAAGATTGGCATGTGATGGAAGCACGCAAGATCTGGACTTTCGATACCGATCACGCCGCAGTGTTCGTGCGGGTGCGGTGATTATACCCAAGATTAGTCACTTCTTGCCACGACCGAAGAGGCGGCCAAACAAGCCTTTTTTCTCGGCAGTTTCAGCGGCGGATTTTCCCATGCCCGCCTTCGGCTTGCTCAGGGGGGTGGCAGGAGCGGCCTCGCTGGACGGGAGCGGCCCCTCGGTCCTAGGCACCGTCTGCCTCGCTATAGGCTCCGGTGGAACTGGAGCATCGGCTTGCTCAAGCCACTCGGGCTTCAGTTTTTCCACAGCATCCCACTCTTCCAGCCCAGGATTCCAGACGAGGGTGGAGGCCACTACCTGTTTGCGACGCACCAAGGTGATGACCTCTGCCTCCGGGCATGGCCCGTGGCTGACACCTTCTTTTTCATAATACCAGTTCATCGCTAGCTGAGGCATGGCGCAAAAAAATACGCGAGCAGGCCCTGGAAGCCAAGCACAGACATGGCCGAAGAAGAGCCTGATTTTGTGCGGCGATTACAGCTTTTCCAAAATATCCTCTCCCGGCTTGTAGGCGGCATGCCTGCGTGCTAGCTTGGCGTTCTTATGTCAGACGCCAAGAAACACGGACGTATCCGCGCCATCCTCATCCTGGGAGCTCCGGGCAGTGGCAAGGGCACGCAGGGCAAGGTGCTGGGCTCCATTCCCCGCTTCCATCACCTGGCCTGCGGCGATGTGTTTCGTTCCCTGGATACGCGCACGCCGCTCGGTCAGGAGTTCGTCAAGTACGCCAGCAAGGGGCAGCTCATGCCGGACGACCTCACCGTGCAGCTCTGGGGCGCGAATGTGCACCACCGCGTGGAGAGCCGCATCTTCAAGCCGGACATCGACTTCCTGGTGCTCGACGGCATCCCGCGCAACGTCGAGCAGGCCAAGCTGCTCGAAGATGAGATCGAAGTCATCAAGCTGTTCCACCTGAGCTGCCCGAACCGCGATGAACTGGCCCGCCGCCTGCGCAAGCGCGCGCTCAAGGACAACCGTTTCGACGATGCCAGCGACACCGTGATCCAGGAGCGCTTCCGCACCTATGAGGCCGAAACCAAGCCTATTCTGGAATACTACGCCGGAGGCAAGGTGGTAGAAATTGATGCCACTCAATCGCCGGCCAAGGTGCTGTACGACATGCTGGGCGAGATCATGAGGCTGGACGCCTGGCAGGATGTGACACGGATGAACGTGTAGAGATGCCCCGGGCATTGCGTTGCAGCATACCATGCGGATTCTTTTTCTCGGCACCGGCGACATTGGCCTCCCGTCCCTAGACTGGCTGCTCAGCACGCCGAAACACCAGGTGGTGGGCGTGATCACTCAGCCCGACAAGCCCGTGGGCCGCAAGCTGGTGCTCACACCACCGGAAACGAAGGTGCGGGCACTGGCGGCCGGAGTGCCGGTCTTCCAGCCCCAGCGATTGCGCAAGTCCGTCGACGAAGTGAAAGCCTTCGATGCCGACATTGCGGTGGTCATTGCCTATGGCCAGATCCTGAGCAAGGCCGTGCTGGAGGCCCCCCGTTTAGGCTGCATCAACGTCCACACTTCTCTCCTGCCGAAGTACCGTGGGGCCGCTCCTATTCAGGCCGCCATCCGCGAGGGCGATACCGAAACAGGTGCCACCATCATGTTCATGGATGAGGGGCTGGACACGGGTGACATCATCCTGATCGAGCACCTGCCCATCGCGCCCGATGAGACCGGCGGCAGCCTGCACGACCGCCTCGCCCTTGCCGCCCCTGCCGCACTGGAGAGGGCGCTGGACATGATCAGCGCAGGTAATGTGGTCCGCACGCCGCAGGACAACGCATTAGCAACGCACGTGGGCAAGCTCACGCGTGAAGACGGTGCCATCGACTGGAACCGCAGCGCGGTCGAGATCGAGCGCCTGGTGCGCGCCTACACTCCCTGGCCCGGCACTTTTACCCGGCTGCCCGATGGCTCGCCGCTCAAGGTTCATGCCACGCGGGTGGTTCCGCAGGGCGAAGCCTGTCCGGTGGGCGGCACTATTGTTAGCGGTAATCCACGCCAGGGGCTGATAGTGGCCTGCGGTGAGGGCCTGCTGGAAATCACGGAGGTCCAGGCTGAAGGGCGAAAGCGGCTGCCCGCCGCCGATTTCTTGCGTGGTCATTTGCTGGCAGAAGGCACCCGTCTGTTGTAGGCTCTCCGTTTATGCGCGCTTCCTGTTTTCTCATGCTCTGCCTGCTGCCCATGGTGGCGAGCTGCCAGCCCCCCGCCCCCGCCCCGCCCGCAGGCGTTACGGCGGTGCGGGACCTGAATTACGCAGGTACGGAAGAACCGCGCCAGACGCTCGATCTCTTCGTGCCCAAGACCCCACCAGCCAAGCCTCTGCCGCTGGTGGTTTTCATTCATGGCGGCGGTTGGACAAACGGCAGCAAAAACGACACGGGCGCAATTTACGCCCTTATCAACGACGGTGCTTTCATTGGTGCCTCCCTCAATTACCGGCTCACAGATAAGGGCACGTTTCCCATTCAGATTCATGACTGCAAGGCCGCCATCCGCTGGCTGCGCGCCCATGCCAAGGACTACGGCATTGATCCGCAGAAGATCAGCGTCTTCGGCATCTCCGCTGGCGGCCATCTCGCCAGTCTGCTCGGTACCAGCGGCGATGTGAAGGAAATGGAAGGCACCGTGGGGGGCAACCTGGACCAAAGCAGCCGCGTGAGCTGCGTTATCGACTTCTGCGGCCCCTCAGACTTTCCTATCTTCGCAACGCAGAAGAGTGCGATCGATCCGGAGAAGCCCGGCATTATCACCAAGCTTTTCGGTGGCCCAATGAGCCAGCACTTGGATCTGGCAAGGGCTGCATCGCCTGTCACTTACATCACCAAGGATGATCCGCCCTTTCTCATCATCCACGGCACCAAGGACCCGCTGGTACCGTACGAGCAAGCCGTGGAATTGAACAAGTTGCTGCATGATGCGGGCGTCCCTGCCACGCTGCTCACAGGCACGGATGCGGGCCATGTGTTCTTCAGCGCTGAACTGGTCAAGGACATGCGCCTCTTTCTCGACAAGCACCTGGTGGGAGGGGGCGGCGAGATCAAGGACGGTCCCGTGGCAGTGAAATAATCGTTTGCCGTTGCTCATCTCCATGCGTCCCGAACACGAAGCCCTCCTCATCCTCACGCGGCAAAAATTTCCGGCGCTGGCGGATGTTCCCTGCGAGGTGGACCCCATACTCAACGGCGGTTCAGACCGGCATTTCTACCGTTTGAGATGGCCGGGGAATGCCACGCCCAACATGGTGCTTATGGTCTATACCATGGCACGGCAGGACAATCCCAAGTTCGTGCCCGCCACCCAGCGGCTCGCCGCTCATGGCGTGCGCGTGCCGGCGATCCATGCCTTCGATGAAGACAAGCTCTGCGTGTGGCTGCAGGACCTGGGGCACGACGATCTGCACGGCCAACGCGGCAACTCATGGGAAGTGCGCAAGCCTTTGTACGAAGCCACGCTGACCGAGGGAGCAAAGATCCACGGAATCCTAGAAGCAAGCCTGAGCAAGGCGGACCTCGCGCTACTGGAGCCGCCCTTTGATGAGGCGCTGTATGGCTGGGAGCAGGACTATTTCCTCACCCACTTCGTGCAAGGTCATCTCGTGCGGGACTACAAGGCTGGGCGTTACACCCCCGCGCACGAAGCCTTGAAAGCCCTGCGCAAGCGCCTTGCCAAAGAGCCTCGCTGCCTCGTGCATCGCGACTTCCAGAGCCAGAACGTGATGCTGGTGAATGGCGAAGCGTGGCTGGTGGATTACCAGGGGCTGCGGCCCGGCCTTGCCGAATACGATCTCGCCTCGCTTTTGTTTGACCCCTATGTGACCCTGTCCGCCCCGGAACGCAGCCAGTTGTTAGACTATTACGCGGAGCTGCGTGGCCTCAACGGCCAGGAATTGCGCCAGCGGTTCTGGCTTTGCGCGGCACAACGGCTCATGCAGGCGCTGGGAGCTTACGGGAACCTCAGCCGCAACCTCGGCAAGCCGCACTTCAAGCAGCACATTCCCGCCGCCGTGGCCAATCTCACGCACGTCTGCGAGCACGACTCCTCGCTGCACGAACTGCTGCCGTTGTTCGCGCTATAAGCTTTACGCTTCGTCGTCCTTCTGCAGGCCTGTGCGCCGGAGCTTCTGGCGTAGCGTCGCGCGATTCATCCGCAGGGCGTTGGCAAGGTGGGTCGGCTTGTTGTCGAAGCGCGTCAGGAGATGGCGCAGCATGGCGGCTTCGATCTGATCCAGCAGGGTATCATAAGGCGGCGGCTCATCGGCGTTGGTGGCAAGCTGCGCATCGATCCAACGCGCCAGCGTGGTGTCCAGCTCGCCGTTGGAAGCTGGCATGGAAGGGTCCTGCGCGGCACTGGCAATATTGGGCGGCAGATGGCTGAGAAAGATGGGCGAGCCACGGCAGACAGTCGCGGCGTAGTCGAGCACATGGCGCAGCTCGCGCACATTACCGGGCCATGGGTAGGCCTGCAAGGCAGCGAGCGCTGGTGGCGTGATTTGAGTGGTGGTGGCTGAAGGCGCCCGCAGACCCAAAAAGAAGCCGCTCAGCGCGGGAATATCCCCGGTGCGCTCATGCAGCGGCGGCATCGGAATGGAGAGAGCACTCAGGGCATAATACAGTTCGGCGCGCAATGTACCCTGCGTAACGGCGTCCCTGGGATTTTGACTGGAGGTGGCGAGCAGGCGCGGGCCGTCTTCTGCCGTCAAGGCGGCGGCGAGCTGGGACTGCGCCGCATACGGGAGCTGAGTGATCTCTTCGAAGACCAGCGTGCCCTCCCCTCCTGCCAGTACAGCGTTGACTGCTGCCGCATCCGCGAGCGAGCCGCACTCAATGAAGCGCAAGGGGAGCGTCGGGCGCTGGCCATTGAGGTGGATGACTGTTGCGGCAAGAGTCTTGCCAGAGCCCGTGGGGCCGGTGATCAGAGCCGGCATCCGACCCGCGCAACCACGGGCGATGCCCAGGAATACCTCTTGCAAGCAGGGCGCGGCACCAATCAAGGTGGCAGAGCGCGAGGTCGCCGCTGGTGCCAGCGGTGCTGATTCGCCAACGGGCATGCCCTTGGTAAGCAGGGCGGTGAGGGCATGCTCGAACTGCCTCAAGTCCAGCGGCTTGGTAAGGTACTCCGTCGCTCCCAGCTTCTGGGCATTGATAGCGTGATCGAGCGTGGCATGCGCGGTGATGATGAGAACAGGGAGCGCTAGGTCCTGCTTCCGCACCCGCTCCAGCACCGCAAGGCCGCTCATGTCCGGCAGGCCGATATCCAGCACTACGGCAGCATATCTTTCCTTCCGCATGGCGTCGAGGGCTGCGAGACCGCTCGCTACCAAGGTAGGCAGATGACCGGCGCGGCGCACGGCAAATGACAAGGCGGTGCCAAGGGCGTGTTCGTCTTCGACGAGGAGGATAGGAAGGGCGCGCATGGGAGGTTTAGAAAACTAGTGGGAAGCAAACGGGACAGACGAGGGGCCACCCTTCGGGAGGAAGGCGGGCAATTCAATGGCAACGCGGGCGCCCCTTTCCGGACGGTTAGCGGCGTGTAAATCGCCCCCATGTGCGCGGCACAGTTCCTGCGCCACGGCAAGCCCCAGGCCCATGCCGCCTTCTTTTTCGCTGAAAAACGGCTCTCCAAGCTTTGCCAGCGCCTGATCGCTGAAACCTGTGCCTTCGTCTTCCACCACCACGGTAACCTTGCCGTCTTTGTGCGCGCTGGCGATGGTCGTCACACCACCGGCAGGCATGGACTGAATGGCGTTGAGCAGCACGTTGAGCAGCACCTGCTGAAGACGGGAACGGTCGCCTTGAATAGAGGTCACACTGCCTGAATGTGGGAGGAATTGCATGGCCACCCCCGCATGACGTGCTTGCGGCTCCAATGTTTGAATGGCCTGCAAAATCATGTCGTTGACCACAACTTCGGTCATCACCGGAGGGGCGGGCCGCGCATAGCGCATCCACTGGCTGACTAGCAATTCAATGCGCGCCGCCTCACTTTCGATCAGTTTCACCGAGGTAGCAGCCTCATCCGCCGGGGCCCCCTCCAGCAACTGCGCATGCATGCGGATGGCTGCCACAGGATTGCGCACTTCGTGGGCCAGACCGGTGGCCATACGGCCCAAAAGAGCCAGACGCTCCGCGCTGCGGCGGCGGCCACGTTCTTCAATCAGCGAGGCATGAGTATCTGTCAAAGCACGCGCCAGCAGGCCAATCTCATCGGTCCGGTCCACTGGAAGCGGCGGCAGGGGGCCGTCGCCGCCCATGTCATGTACGGCGGTGGCCAGCGCTCGCAAAGGCTTGGCGACCCGCCGCGCCAGCCACCATGCCAGCGCACAGGACAGCAGCCATACGATGCCCAGCACCGTCCAGGAATCACCACGGTCGAGCATGGCGAGCCCCGGGCTTCCTTCACCCGCCTGCCGGACAAAAAAGACTTTCGGCCCGCGCCTGAGCTGGTGTCCCACCACGATACGGCGGTCACCAAGCCGGTGTGATACACCGTCCACCGGCACTTGGCGCAGATCGTCCTCCACTTTCACCCCCGGCCTGCTGATGAAGATTCCGGCATCCGAAAACACCACCTGTGCGCCCATCACTTCGCCGAGCTGCGCCGCCATCCTGTCACTGTGCGGCAGCGGTGTGCGGTCCAGGAACAACGCATTCGCACGCGCCAGGGCTTCAAATTCCAGCGACTCCTCACGGGCCACCCTTTGACCAAACACGACCAGCAGCGCAAGCGAGCAGACCAGCACGAACACGGCCACGCTCATGGCCAGCCAGAAGGCCAGTGAGCGCGAGTGACGCGGTGGTATTGAGGTCATGCGCTGAAAGGGAGGAATGACAATTGTGCCACCTCCTAGGCCGTGGAGGCAACAGCCACCTCAAAGTTTATACAGAGTCGTGAACAAATTTCACCCAGCCACGATGAAAACCATCCATGAGCGGATGGTTCCATCTCCGAGACTCTCCGGCATCCTCCTGAGAAAACGCTCTTTGAAAATGGCCGCGCCTCACATCAGTTTCAGCAGCAATTCACGCACCTGCGTCTGCCATTTCGCCAGGTAGGTGAATCGCGCCTGGGCCTCTGCCAGCCTTGGCCAGTCGTGGTCACCCAAGGCAGGGAGCTCCGCCTCCAGATCCTGGCGCTTCTGGTCCAAAGCGAAGCCGGTTTGCTCCAATGAATCGCGCACGGCGAAGGTCTGCTTTTCCAGCAAGGCCAGGCCCAGCGCTGACTGCGTTTTCTGGCGTTTGTCGATCAAGGCTTCCGCCTCGGGACGTACCTTGCCCAGGGCCATGAACAGCTCCATCAAGTCCTCGCCCATGGCCACTGTGCGCCATTGTTTGGCTTCAGGCGGACCAGCAATGTCGATGAGATGCTTCAACCGCTTGTCCGGCGCTAGCAGCCGCTCAAAGGCCTCATTCAGCCCCGCATTGTCGGCATCAGCGATTTTCGATTTCTCAAAATAGGCGGCCCGCACCTGCTCCTCGGAAAGAGAAGCCATTGGCGGCAAGCCCAGGGTGGTAAAAGCATCGGTCATAGCGTAGAGAAAGCAGCATAGACATGATTTAGACGCTGCCCAACCGGAGAAGCATTTTCTGGGAGAACCCCTCGCCCACAACCGTTACCAGCCTGCATATGCGGTACCTAGCCCTTTCGTTTTGCCTCATGATGTCCACCCTGATCGCGGCGGACCAACCGAAAAAGACGCCGCCAGTGGTCGCAAAACTCGCACCGCTCACCGGCGAGATCGTCATAAACGAGCCGCTGACCGCCCTGCCGCTAAAGCCATGGATGGTTACCAAAAATCGATGGTCGGCCAAGGACGGCGGCGTGTGGGGAGCGCAAAAAAAGGGCGTGCCACAGGGTGCTGCCTTGCGTGCCCCCCTGGGTTTCGCCGATGGCACTGTTCAGTATGAAGTGCAGTTCAAAAACACCGGCCGCCACTCGCTGCGGGTGGAGTGCGGCGAACGTAAGCAGAGCTTCCGCATCGAAATCTCACGCACCCAGTTAGGCATCATCAAAAACCCTGACCTCGGCGAGGCAAAGGACCAGATCGAACCCCTGGCCCGCAAGCCGTTGAAACTGGAAGCGAACCGCTGGTATCCCGTCCGCATCACCTTCAAAGGCAACAAGGCGACAGCCGAGGTGAATGGCGTAACCTTAACAGGCGAACATGCCCTCATCGGCACCCCCAAGGAGGCCATGAACATGCTGGTGTTCGGCGACACGGCGGGCTTCCGCAATGTGACGGCGGCGAAGTAGCCCTTAAGCGGCGAAGCTTTCCCCGCAGGAGCAGGTCACCACGGCGTTCGGGTTCTTCACTTTGAAGCCGCCTTGCTGAAGGTCGTCGCTGAAATCGAGTTCGGAGCCAGAGACGAAGAGAGCGCTCTTGGGGTCGATCACCACGCGCACATCGCTGGAGAGCACCATGATGTCGCGGTTGGCGGGGCCGTCCACGAGGTCCATTTTATATTGAAGGCCGGAGCAGCCACCGCCCACGACAGCAATACGAAGAGCTCCATGCTCCGACCGTCCTTGCTTGGTAAGGAGGCCGGTCAGCTTGCTGGCGGCACCCGGCAGGATCTTGATCAGCTTCTCGTTGCCGAGCTTGTAATTGATGGCGGGGGCGGCTTCGGTCATGACGGAAAAGTTGAAAAAAACGACAGAAAAACGAAATTAATAGGGGGCCCTCATTGTAGTCCGCTTCGGGCGCTCGTAAACTGGTTCAATGCCTGCGGACGACGAACGAGCCTCATGGCACGCAACCTGCAATCTGCACCTACGGAATGTCTATTCACGTCGCTCTTCATCATCGCACGAGTTACAGTTACGATCGCCCAATCAACTTGGGTCCGCAGGTCGTGCGGCTGCGTCCCGCCCCTCACTGCCGCACGCGCATCGTAGGCTACTCGCTGGATATTGAACCGAAGCAGCACTTCCTAAACTGGCAGCAGGACCCGCAGTCCAATTACCTTGCGCGCTTGGTTTTCCCGGAGAAAACCAAGGAATTCAGCGTGACGGTGACCGTGGTGGCGGAGATGTCGGTGTTCAATCCCTTCGACTTTTTCCTCGAACCGGCGGCGGAAAAGTTCCCTTTCGAATACGACCGCACGCTAGATCACGAGCTGGCACCGTTCCGCCTGAAGTGCGATCTGACGCCGCGTTTCCTCGCCTATCTCGCTGATGTACGCACAGACATCCTCGGCAAGGCCTACCAATGGAAGGCGAGCAGCGGCACTCCTGATCCACGCCAGCGCACCATCGATTTCCTGGTGGCCATCAATCAAAAGGTATCGCGCGATGTCGATTACCTCATTCGCCTGGAACCCGGCGTGCAAACCCCGGAACATACGCTGACGACGGGCAGCGGCTCCTGCCGAGACTCCGCATGGCTCCTGTGCCAGGTGCTGCGCCACAGCGGGCTTGCGGCGCGATTTGTCAGTGGCTATCTCATTCAACTCGCGCCGGATGTGAAATCTCTGGACGGCCCGAGCGGTCCGGAAAAGGATTTTACGGACCTGCATGCCTGGTGCGAAGTTTACCTGCCAGGGGCAGGTTGGGTGGGCCTTGATGCCACCAGCGGCCTGATGGCCGGCGAGGGCCACATACCGTTGGCCTGCGCACCTGATCCCACCAGCGCCGCACCTATCACGGGGGCCGTGGATGAGTGCGAGGTCACCTTTGATTTCGACATGCACGTCACCCGCGTGCACGAATCTGCCCGCGTGACGAAGCCCTACACCGATGAGGAGTGGGCGAAAATCGAGGCCTTGGGCCATCAGGTGGACGCGGATCTGAAAAAGCACGATGTGCGCCTGACGATGGGAGGCGAGCCAACCTTCGTCTCCATTGATGACTACGAAGGTGCGGAATGGAACACCACTGCCATGGGGCCGATGAAACGGCTCCGGTCCGAGGAACTTCTGCGCCGCCTCCAGACCCGTTTCGCTCCCGGTGGTTTCCTGCATCACGGCCAGGGCAAATGGTATCCTGGAGAGCAGCTTCCGCGTTGGTCCTTCGGCTGCTACTGGCGCAAAGATGGTCAGCCCATCTGGGATGACATCACGCTGATTGCGGATGCCAATAAGGATTATGGGATGACGAATGAAGACTCCGAGCGCTTCATCAAAGCCCTGGCCTCGCGGCTGGAAGTGGATTCGCAATGGATTCTGCCCGGCTATGAGGATACCCTTTATTACCTGTGGCGTGAGAAGTGCCTGCCAGTGAACGTCGATCCGCTGCGCAGCAATCTGGAAGACGAAATGGAGCGCGACCGCCTCACCCGTGTGTTCTCCGCCGGTCTGGGCACCGTCGTCGGCCATGTGCTGCCGCTTCAGCGCGGCTCTGCCGATGGCTGGAAATACTGGGCGAGCGGCCCCTGGTTCCTGCGTCAGGAACGCTTGTGCCTGATTCCCGGGGATTCCCCCATGGGCCTGCGCCTGCCGCTCGATGGCCTGCCCTACGTTTCAAAGAACGATTACCCGTATGTGAACGAGGTGGACCCGCTGGTGCCGCGTCCTCCGCTGCCCTCCCGCCCGCCTTACGATCCACAGCGCTTCACTGCCGCAGGGTTCCAAACGGGCGGTGCCTCGATCCTTTTCCAAAATCCGAACACCGGCAAAGCCGAGGAAGGAACCGGAAGGGAGGCAGATGAAAGGGAAAGAGGAGGCGGCACAACATCTGCACCCGCCGGCAGCAAAGCCGCTCCGAATCCGGCCCTCAGCACCGACCTTCGAGATGACACGACTCGTCCGCCTCTGAAGGGGCAATCCACGCCGTGGATCGTGCGCACCGCTTTGTGCGTGGAGCCTCGCGATGGCCGCCTGCACGTCTTCATGCCGCCAGTTGAAAAGCTGGAGGACTATCTCGACATCGTTTCAGCGGTGGAAGACACCGCCCGGCTTTTGCAGACTCCGGTGCTGATTGAGGGCTACACCCCCCCCTATGATCCGCGTCTCCAGGTCCTAAAAGTGACCCCTGACCCGGGCGTGATCGAAGTAAACGTGCAGCCCGCTGATAGCTGGGACGAGATGGTAAGCAACACCACCATCTTATACGAAGAAGCACGCAACGTGCGCCTGGGTACTGAGAAATTCATGGTGGACGGCCGCCACACCGGCACCGGCGGAGGCAATCACATTGTCTTTGGTGGTGAGACACCATCGGACAGCCCCCTGCTGCGCCGTCCCGACTTGCTGCGCAGCCTGATCACCTATTGGCAGCACCATCCCGCGCTGTCCTACCTGTTCTCCGGCCTGTTCGTCGGCCCCACCAGCCAGGCCCCCCGCGTGGACGAGGCGCGCAACGACATCCTTTATGAGCTGGAGGTGGCCTTCCAGCAGGTGCCCGCCTTCACCGATGTGCCGCCATGGCTGGTGGACCGCGTGTTCCGCAACCTCTTGACGGATCTCACCGGCAACACCCACCGCGCCGAGTTTTGCATCGACAAGCTGTACTCGCCGGACAGCACCACAGGCCGCCTGGGCCTGCTGGAACTGCGCGCCTTTGAAATGCCGCCCCATGCACGCATGAGTCTTACCCAGCAGCTTCTGCTGCGGGCGCTGCTGGCGCGTTTCTGGAAGGAGCCTTATGAGAAGCCGCTGGTGCGCTGGGGCACGGAACTTCACGACCGCTGGATGCTGCCGCACTTCCTCTGGCAGGACATCGAAGACGTCACAAAGGACATGCAGGCTGCCGGTTATCCTATTCAAGCCGAGTGGTTCGCCGCTCACCACGATTTCCGTTTCCCCTATGTGGGAGACCAGGACGTGCGCGGTCTGCATCTTGAGCTTCGCCATGCGCTGGAGCCCTGGCACGTTTTGGGCGAAGAAGGCGGCGCGGGCGGTACTGTTCGCTTCGTGGACAGTTCCGTCGAGCGCATACAGGTGAAGGTCAGCGGTGCCATCGACACCCGGCACTCCGTCCTTTGCAACGGCGTAGCCATCCCCCTCCAGCCCACCGGCACCAACGGCGAATATGTCGCCGCCGTGCGCTACCGGGCTTGGCAACCGTCCTCCTGTCTGCACCCCACCGTGGGTGTCCACGCGCCGCTCACATTT
>JAQGPI010000291.1 GCA_028293175.1 Verrucomicrobiaceae bacterium
AGAGGCCGTCATTGGGCGTGATGGGCGTCGCGGTGCCGCCGGGGCCATTTGCATTTGTACCATAGGTACCGGCGTTGTAGGTGGTTACATCCCGCATCGGTGTCTGGCCGCCGTCCTGGTAACCATCCTGCGCTTCAAAGCCGCCCAAATAGCCCCAGGCATGCGGTGCGTAAAGCACAGCAGCGAGGATGAACATTCGGGATAAGCGGGCGTAAACCATAGTTTAGTTCCGAAACAATAATAATTACCATAATAAAAGCAACATCATTTTTGCCTCTTTATTATGATAACTGTAATCGCATGTATGAACGCCCAAGGTCGAACCCTTCGTTGTAGTTTTCACTTCCTCTGCCATGCGCTCCATGTAGCATGCACGCTCTTATGGTCATGAAACTGGTAGCCTTCACCCTCTGCGCCGCGTCCTTGTCGGCGGCCTTCACCTCTGCTTCGGCTGAAACGGCGAAGCATAAGATCCTATTCTTCACCAAGTCGAGCGGCTTTGAGCATTCCGCTATCACGTGGAAGAACGGCAGGCCTAGTGCGGCGGAAAAAGTACTCACGGAGCTAGGCGACAAAAACGGGTGGGCATTCGAATTCTCCAAGGACGGCAGCAAGTTCAGCAAGGAGTACTTGGCGCAGTTCGATGCGGTATTCTTCTATACCACTGGAGACCTCTGTTCCGAGGGTACCGACAAGAATCCGCCGATGTCCCGGGAAGGCAAGCAAGCCCTCTTCGATTATGTGAAGGGCGGCAAAGGCTTCATCGGCACCCACTCTGCGAGCGACACCTTTCACACCGACAACGAGGCCCTGAAGGGCCCGGAGCGCTATCTGAACCACGGCGACAAGGCCGATGCCTATGTGCGTTTCCTCGGCGCGGAGTTCATCATCCACGGCGCGCAGCAGGTGGCAAAAAACACCGTCATCGATCCCAAATTCCCTGGATTTGAAAAGGTGGGTTCCGAATTCTCCTTCCAGGAAGAGTGGTATTCGTTGAAGGACTTCTCGCCTGACATTCATGTGCTGACGATGATGGATGCGCCGGCGATGACCGGCTCAATGTATGGCCGCCCGGCGTTTCCAAACACCTGGGCGCGCAAGGAAGGCAATGGCCGGGTGTTTTATACCTCCATGGGCCATCGCGAAGACGTGTGGACCAACCCCACCTTCCAAAACATCCTGATCGGTGGGGTGAAGTGGGCCCTTGGCGATGTTCAGGCTGATGTGACGCCGAACATCAAAGAAGTGGCTCCCGGTGCCTACACCAACCCACCCTACGTGGCACCAGCACCCAAGAAGCCCGCCGCGCCGAAGAAGGAAGAGGCAAAGAAGTAATCGCGGAGAGCTTTCCATTGTCAGGAGCCACAAAGACCCTGACATCTTCTTCCACATGCCCTGGCTCATCCCAGAACGCTTTACCGACAACCACTGCCGCCGCCATGGATGGTGGGTGCTGCTGGCTCTGACCGCGGTGCTTTACCTGCCGGGTCTCAGCACGCTGCCGTTGATGGACCGGGATGAGCCGCGTTTCGCCCATGCAACGGTGGAAATGATGGGGCGCGGAGCTTGGCTGGTACCCTATTTCAATTCTGATCCCGAAATGTCCGATGCCAAGCGCATCGAACTGATGCACAAAGGCAAGGGGGCAATGGAGGTGGGCTACCGCTTCGACAAGCCACCGCTCACCTACTGGTGGATGCGCCTGCATTATCATCTGTTTGGCATCAATGAATTTGCCGCCCGCCTGCACTCCGTGCTCGCTACTTGGCTGGTGGCGCTCGTCACCTTTGGCGTCGCCTCGCGCATCGCCGGGGCTCGCGGCGGACTCATGGCCGGCATCGCATGGCTGACCTCACTTCAAGTGATTGTTCATGGCCGACTAGCGGTGGCGGACATGCCAATGGTGCTGTTTGTGGCGCTGGCGTGCTGGGCCTTGATGGAATGTCTTTTGGCAACTGAGAAGTCGGGAGTCGAGAACGGGAGGTTGGAGCACGGAACTCAGTCCGCCCTTCCAGCTTCCGACGTCCCACTTCCGACTTTCACTTCCTGGCACTGGCTTCTGTACGTCTCTCTCGGCCTTGGCTTCCTGGCCAAGGGCCCGATCGCTTTACTCGTACCAGGCCTAGCGCTGGTGTTGTATCGCTTCGCCTTCTGGCGCAAGCCTTTGGCCTGGGGCCACTTAAAGATGTGGCCGGGAGGGCTCATCACACTGGTCATCATGGGTGCCTGGGGCATCCCCGCTTTGATTGAAACCCAGGGCCTCTATTGGCGTGTGGGCATGCAGGAGCATGTGGTTGAGCGCGGAGCCAAGGCCTTCAATGGGCGCTTCCCTGTGCCCGGCTATTATCTGGTCACTGCCTTGTTAAGCCTGTTCCCATGGATTGCCCTATTGCCGCTGGTATGGAGCAAGGTACGGGAGCGATGGGATGCGCGTTTTGCCTTCTTGGTGAGCTGGCTGACAGCGCCTTACATCATCTTCACTTTGTACGCCACGCAGTTGCCGCACTACGTAATGCCCGGCTTTCCGGCGGCCATGGTTCTGCTCATGGCCTGTGGTGATCTGGGCAAAACCAAAGGCTGGCGCACCGCCTTCGCCTGGACAATGCCTGTAATCTTCTGGCTGCTGGGCTATGCGCTGACTAGCTTCAACAGCCAGCTTCCAAGTCCCTATCAATATCAGTTTGCGGCCGGTGGTCTGCTGTTCCGCAGCCTAGCCATCTTTGGGGGTTTGATCATATGGCCTTTCGCTATGAATACCCGCGCCTCCTCCGCGCTTCCTGCCCTCCCCTCCTGGGTGAGGCCCCTGGCTGCCGCCATCGTGATGTTAGGCATTGGAGCGACGATCGCTGACTGCGCTTCCATGATTCGCCGCACTCATCCGGCTGCTCAGCTCGCTGAGTCCGCCGGTCCGCTGCCGGAAAAGGTTGAATGCATCGGATGGCAGTTCGCTGAGCCAAGCCTTGTCTTCCATTTCAATCATCACTGGCGATTCCTCAGCAAGCTCAATCTTATCACCGAACGCATGGACCGGAAAGGCCCGCGCGTTGTCGTCTTGCTGTGCCGCGAATGGACCCTGAGCCACTTCATCAAGGAGAAGATGGACCGCAAAACCGAATTCACGACGGAGCAGGACTATACCAAAGAAGTCGATGCTCTGATTGTGGCGCACCCCGATTACAAGGTGGTGGCTTTCTCCGGCATGAACGCCGCACGCGCGAGTTGGGTGGAACTGAAGATGCTGGTAAGGAAGTAACCCTTCACAAGGATCACAGCTTTACCGCAAAAGAATCCGCCGTCCGCACGCTCTCGGCAAAGCCCACGAGCAGTTCGATGACTCTCTGCACGTCCTCCAGATCGGCCAGTTCCACCACGCTGTGCATGTAGCGCAATGGCAGCGATACCAGAGCGCTGGGAATTCCTTCGCGTTGAATGAAGATCACATCTGTATCGGTGCCGGTATAACGGGATGAAGACTCATGTTGGACATTGATCTTGAGCTTCTCCGCCACCTCAATAAGCCGCTGCACCACCAGGGGATGATTGGCGCTGCCATGAGTGAGAGTCGGGCCGCCCCCAAGCTTCACCTTGCCATGCTTTTCCTTGCTTAGACCTGGGGTATCCGTGGCATGAGTCACATCAAGGACGATGGCGAGATCGGGCATTAGCCGATGCGCAATCATGGCCGCTCCGTTTCCACCGATCTCTTCCTGTACCGCATTCACGGCGATGACAGTTGAAGGCACACGCTTTTTCTTTTTCGACAGGCGATCGATCACCTCCGCGATGATGAAGCCGCCAATGCGGTTGTCGAGAGCGCGGCCCATGATCTTGCCATGGCCAAAGAGTTCCACACTGTCGGAATACACCATGGGATGACCGACACGAATACCCGCCTTTGCCACTTCTTTGGCACTGGCAAAGCCAAGATCGATGGAGAGCTCATGCACTTCTGGCACCTTCTCGTTCACCCGATCGCGGATGTGGATGGCCACGTTGCCGATCACACCGCGCACAACACCCTTGTCCCCTAGGATGTCTACACGACGGCCACGCGCCGTAGCCACATCAGAGCCACCCACGCGGTCCACATAAATAAAGCCTTCATCGCTGATGTGCTTCACCATGTAGCCGATCTCATCGGCGTGGGCCTCCAGCATGATGCGCTTGCCTTCCGGCTCTGAACCCACCAGCGTCGCCCAGGCCGTGCCATAGGCATCGTTCTGCACTTTGTCCGCATACTGCCCCACCCATTTAGCCCACTTGCGCTGGCCTGCGATTTCAAAGCCTGTAGGGCTTGGGGTGTTCAGCAGATCGAGGAGAAATTCTTGTGCGGCTTTTGAGAGGGACATGTGACGTAAGCATTGAGTGTCTAAGCTGCTGTGCAATGAGTTTATGCACTCATTGCCCCACTGCCACCACGCTCGCCGCCGCAACATCCTTGGTATGTGTGAGTGTCACAAGCACCTGCGTAATCCCGAGTTCCTTCGCCCTCGCGGCAGCGCCATCATGCAGGGCGATGGACGGTTGGCCGTTATCTGCTCTCAGCACTTCAATGTTTTGCCAGCCGACGCCATCTGCAAAGCCGGTGCCGAGCGCCTTAGAAACCGCTTCCTTCGCTGCAAACCGGGCGGCGTAATGCATCGCCGGATCGGCGTTGCGGTCGCAATACGCGCGCTCGCCTTCACTGAAGGTGCGCTGCTTGAAGCGCTCGCCATGCCTCTCAATCAGGTCGCGGATGCGTGACACTTCTGTGAGGTCGAGGCCAAGCGCGATGATCTTCATGCCGACGGATATCCTGTCATCGCGGCCAGCATTTCCTGCACCGCGGCGCGCAGTCCAATGAACACGGCGCGTGATACAATGTGATGGCCAATATTCAACTCGGCCAAATGCGGTATCCCCAGCAGGTCCGGCAAGTTACCGGTGGTCAAGCCATGACCGGCATTGATTTGCAGGCCTAGGCTGTGGCCCAGTTCAGCAGCGGCCTTCAGGCGCGCCACCTCGGCCGCACGTTCTGCACCAAAATGATTGGCAAAGGTGCCAGTGTGCAGCTCGATCATGCTAGCACCGACTTCAGCACTCGCACGCACTTGGTCCAGATCTGGATCGATGAACATGCTCACCCGAGTGCCATTGGCCTCTAGCTTGCCCACGGTCACCTTCAGCGCATCAAAGTGACCACGTACATCCAGTCCTCCTTCGGTCGTGACCTCTTCACGGCTCTCTGGCACCATGCACACAAAGTGCGGCTTTACCTCCAGCGCGATGGCCAGGATCTCCTCCGTGTTACCCATCTCCAGGTTCAGCTTGGTGCCAATGCTGTTGCGCAGCAGATACACATCAGCGTCCTGAATGTGCCGACGATCCGCGCGCAAGTGAATGGTAATAGAATGCGCGCCTGCCGCCTCAGCCTCTAGCGCCGCTTGCAGCGCGGAAGGTTCGGCGTTTGGAGAGTCCGGCATGGTGCGGTAACGCGCCTGCCGAAGGGTGGTAACGTGGTCGATATTAACGCCGAGGTTAAGCATCTTGAGAAAGGAAAAGATGACAATGCGAGGAGCCCTGGCTCCCGTTTTTTATCAATGCAGGAAATGCCGGTAGCCAGTGAAGCACATGGCCAGATCACGCTCATCGGCGGCATCGATCACCTCCTGGTCGCGCATGGAGCCGCCCGGCTGAATCGCGGCGGTGGCACCCGCTTCAGCACAGGCGATCAAACCGTCGGCAAATGGGAACATGGCATCGCTGGCGACCACGCTGCCTTTGAGCGAAAGACCGGCCTCGCCCGCCTTCCAGATAGCGATGCGAGCAGAATCCACGCGGCTCATCTGGCCTGCGCCAATGCCCAACGTGCGGTCGTTGGAGGCAAACACGATGGCGTTGCTCTTGACGTGTTTCACCACGCGCATGGCGAAACGCATGGCTTCGAGCTCCTCGCGGGTCGGCGGGCGCTTGGTCTTCACCTTCGTTTCGAGATCATCCAGGCCGAGGGTGCGTGAATCGGAGTCCATCACCATGATGCCCCCAGGGGCATTGCGGATTACGGGTGCCGCGAGGGCCTCCGCCATATCCGGCATCATCTGCATCAAGCGCAGGTTTTTCTTTTTTTGCAAATGCGCACGAGCATCCGCATCGAAATCCGGGGCGATAATGATGTCGGTAAAGATCTCGCTGATCAGCTTTGCCAAACCCAAAGTCATGGAGCGATTGGTCACGATCACACCGCCAAAAGGAGCCTGCTTGTCCGTTTCAAAAGCTTTGTCCCAGGCATCGCGCAAGTCCTCATCCGAGCAGCCCACACCGCAGGGATTGGTATGCTTCAAAATCGCCACCGTTGGGCGGCGGAACTCCTGTACCAGCGCCGCGGCAGCCTGGATGTCCAGCACGTTGGTATAGCTCAGGTCTTTGCCATGCAGCTTGGTGAAGTAGTCGCCAAAGTTGCCGTACAACGCCGCCGACTGGTGCATGTTGTCGCCGTAACGCAGATCCGCGTAAAGCGGCAGGCTGATGCTGAAGTTCTTCTGCGTGGTCTGCTCCTTGTTTAGGAAGGCCGCAATCGCCGCATCATAGGCGCTGGTGCGCTGGAACACCTTCAAAGCCAGCCGCTCACGCGTGCCCAGTGTAGTGTCGCCGTTGTGCTCGTTCATCTCTGCCAGCACATTGTCGTACTCATCAGGATCGCTGATCACTGTTACCCAGCGATGGTTCTTTGCGGCCGAACGGAGCATAGAGGGGCCACCGATATCGATGTTCTCAATCGCATCTTCCAGGGTCACTCCGGGCTTCGCCACTGTCTCTTCAAATGGGTAAAGATTGATCGCCACAAGATCAATGCAGGGAATCTCGTGCTTCTTGGCATCGCGCACGTCTTCGTCGTTGTCCCGGCGCTGGAGCAGGCCCCCGTGGACCTTCGGGTGCAGAGTCTTCACGCGACCGTCAAACAGCTCCGGAAACTGCGTGTGATCCGACACATCTTTCACCTTCACGCCGCTGTCCTTCAGGAACTTCGCCGTGCCGCCAGTGGACAAGATTTCTACTCCCTGAGCCTCCAGTCCTTTGGCGAATTCAAGGATGCCGGTTTTGTCAGAGACGGAGAGGAGCGCGCGGGATATGGCCATGTGTAGAAAAAGGAGTGGGAGGCGGAGTAAACGGCGGATTTCGCCGGGTGCAAATGCGGATATTAGACAGGTGACAGACCCTTCCCTGGCGGTTCGGCGCTCAAACAAAAAAAGCGCAGCCCGGCCATCGTAAGCCAGGACTGCGCTTGAAAGTCGATACGCTAAACCTCGTCAGGGACGACAAACGGAGCACGGTACTTGTCCTTCACCATTTCGTTGGCTTTGTCGTTGTCGATGAAGCGTTCGGTGGTTGTGTCCATCTTGAGGACCGGGCCGAGAGTGAGGAGGTCCTTGGTCACATCCACATTGTTCTTGGCAAGGTGCTCGGTCATACGTCCGAAGCTCTCTTCGGCGAACTTGTCGGCCTTGATCTGCTCCTTGATTTCGTCGGGCTTTTGCTGCTTGCCCAGGCGATAGGAAATGTTGGCCGTGTGACAGAGGCCGCTGGAGAGATGGCCTTCCAAGATGTCGGCATTGAGATCGTCTTTGTTGCGGGTGCGGCAGGCGGTGATGAAGTTTTTGAAGTGGTCCTCGTTGCCCTTGAACGTCTTCACTTCTTTGCCGTCCTTATCATAGGCGGTGGCGCTGCTGTAATTGGGCACCACAACGTAGCCGCCTTCGCACTCGACGATCACACCGACGTTAGCGCCCTTGAGCTTGTCCATGTCCTTGGACGTAGAGCTTTCGGGCAGCCCGCGCACCTCAAAGATAAGCGGCGCCTTTTCGTAGTCGTGATACACGATCTGAGTGTTGGCGGTCTGGCCATCATCCTCATAGCCAAGGCGGCCACCAACGCTCCAGATGCGTGGGGAAAGGGTCATCTCACCGAGGAACCAGCGGGCTATGTCCATTTGATGAATGCCTTGGTTGCCCAAATCGCCATTGCCGTAATCCCACTGCCAATGCCAGTCGTAATGCAGCTTAGCACGGCGCAAGTCGTCCTTTGGCGCTGGACCGCACCAGAGGTCGAAATCAATGGTATCGGGGACTTTTTGCGCGCCATCAGTCTTGCCGATACTGGGGCGGCGCTTGTAACAGAGACCGCGCGAAAGCTTAATCTTGCCGAGATTGCCTGCCTGCACCCACTTCACGGCTTCAAAGATGCCCTCTCGACTGCTGCGGCTCTGTGTGCCGGTCTGCACAATTTTGCCGTACTTGCGCGCGGCATTGACCATTTGGCGGCCTTCCCAAACACAGTGTGATACAGGTTTTTCCACGTACACGTCCTTGCCTGCCTGCATGGCCCAGATGGAAGCGAGGGCATGCCAGTGATTGGGCGTGGCGATGCTCACCGCATCAATGTCCTTGTTCTCGAACACTTTGCGCAGATCACTGTAGCCGACCGCCTTGATCTTGTCTTTGCTGTCCTTATTGAGGTTGTCCAACCCGCCAGAGAGCACCTTGCTGTCCACATCGCAAAGGGCTGCGATGCGCACGCCATCTTTGGCCTGGGCCTTGTACCCGCTGATGTGCGATCCGCCTCGACCGTGGAAACCAATGACCGCCATATTAATGGTGTCGCCCGGGCTCTTCTGCGCCCAGGAGGTCTTGGCGATGTAAAAGACACCGGTGCTTGCAGCAGCGGTCCGTTGAATGAAGGAGCGGCGGGTCGTGTTCATGGAGATGGATGCTGGGGCATACAAACGCTGGCTGGTGGCAAACCTTCAATGAAAGTGATGCTCATAGTTTGGCGGAGAAAGCTCCCCCGATATGCGTCGCGTGATTTCAGCCCGATGGTCCTGGGCCCACAGAGGGAAGTCGAGAGAAGAGAAATAAATCACGTGATGTGCATTCCGGCCAATGAGCATTTCCCCACCAACAACCATGCGTTTCCATTTTCCCTCTCTCAGTTCCTCATAGTACATCGAATCCCTCCCCTCATGCCCCACCCGCCATCCTCTCTCTCTATCGCGTAGCTCAAGCTGATGCCTGCGCAGATAGAATACGCATACCACGAGCCAGAGTGGCGCAACAGCACAAGCTGGAAGTCCTGTGAACATCCCTATTACAAAGGCACTAAGTCCTGCCCAAAGAGTGAGCGGCAAAACCACATGTCGCAGAAAGGCCTTCATTAGCTTGATAAGTTATGAACCGGTCACCGGCAGATGCATGGTGAACACCGTTTCAACGCCTGGTGTGCTGCGCAGTTCGATGGTGCCGCCGTGCGCCTCCACTGCACGCTTGACAATAGACAGCCCCAGACCCGTGCCCTTGATTTCCTGCGAGTGGCTCTTGGCTCCACGATAGAAGCGCTTGAACACGAAAGGCAGGTCGTGAGCGGCGATGCCAACGCCGTTATCAGCCACGGAGAGAACAATGTGATCGGGCCGCCATTCTCCCATGACGATTACCTGCAAACCGTTCCTGGCGTTCTCCTTGATGGCGTTCTCAATGAGATTGGTGAAGATT
>JAQGPI010000292.1 GCA_028293175.1 Verrucomicrobiaceae bacterium
CGACTTCCTCCTGGAGCCCAACCGCCTCCTGCACCAGCAACTGGCGGAGGCCGGCATCATCCACGAGTATGAGGAATTTGGCGGTACCCACGACTGGCCCTACTGGAACGAACACCTAGCCGACAGCCTGCGCTTCTTCGCCCGGCACCTCCAGCCATTGTAAAATGCTTACGCCAAAAAGGTCGATGTGAGTAGCCGTTTTCGACAGACGCTAGCCAGCCATTGTAACGATTGTATTTTGTTGAGCTCGCTGTACATCGCGGTTCGGTCAATGAACGGCTGGTGGTTCGTTGTAATGGGGTTCCGGAGGAGTTAGGGAAGGCTAATAAAAGCCGATGCAAAGAAGCATACATCCGCAGGGACGGAATAGTTCGATACGCTTCGCGGTCATGACGAACACCTAGGCGCAATCCCAGGATCTACTCCGGGTGCTCGGTGCTCCGCAGCCTTTTTGTGGCGTCCCGCGAATCCCTCAAAGCCCATGCATCAACCATTCCAAGGAAAGATCATCCTGCACGGAGGAGCCCGCAGCGTTCCCAGCGAAATGAAGACCAGCTACCTGGATGGGTGCCGCGCAGCCGCCGCGAGGGGATGGGAGGTTTTGTTGAATTCCGAGTCAGCCCTTGATGCTGTCGAAGCAGCCGTGATTGCTCTCGAAAATGACCCCACTTTCAATGCAGGATATGGCTCCGCATTGAACCGTGAAGGCATGGTTGAAATGGACTCAGCGATTATGAGGGGACCGGATCTGGCCGCCGGCGCTGTCGCCGCAATACGCGGTGTCGCAAATCCTATATCTCTAGCCCGAAAAGTGATGGCGGAAGGAGAAGCCGTTTTGCTTGCTTCTGAGGGCGCACTCCAATTTGCAGTAAAACATGGGACTCCAATCCTTCCCTTATCGGAAATGGTAAGTGCGGCGCAGTATAATCAATGGCTCTCAGAGAATAAGAGTACCGGCGAATGCAAGGATACGGTTGGCTGTCTTGCGCTTGACCAACAGGGTACCTTAGTTGCGGGGACCTCCACCGGCGGCCTCAGCGGGAAACATTCCGGGCGTATAGGGGACTCTCCGCTTATTGGAAGTGGATTGTATGCTAATAAAATATGCGCCGTTTGTGCCACCGGCGATGGCGAAGCGATAATGAAAGTGGTGCTCTCCCGGGAAATTGCCCGCCTCGTGGAGGGCGGAATGCATCCACAATCAGCAGCGGAGGCAGGCATCAAATACATGGCCGAATCCGTTCACGGAGAGGCGGGCTGTATCGTCTTGGATAAACACGGCGAAATCGGAATTGCCCATAATTCAGAACACCTGAGCTTCGCGGTTGTTGATGCCACAATGCGTGAGCCCATGGTTGCATTGCATCAGTCACTATGAATTCATCACACCAATCCGACATAGCTCCCGACACCAGCGCCTACGGTCCATTGCTGATCATAGGAGGCCACGAATCGAAAGAAGGAGATTGCGAGATCTTACGCCGAGTAGTCCAACATGCAGGAGGGGGAAAAATCGTGGTGGTAACAGCCGCTTCACAAGAACCTGACAGCGAATTTGATACCTACTTGAAGGCCTTTCAGCGTCTCGGAGCTTGTGACGTGAGAGAACTAAGGATAGAACTGCGGGCAGAGGCCCTCAGGCCAGCGGCGTGTCTGGAAGGTGCCGCAGCAATTTTCTTCAGCGGAGGCGATCAGGTGCGGCTATCGAGCGTCCTGGGCAGCACTCCGGTGTTGGAAACAATTCAAACGCTATGGGCCAACGGCTGTTTGATCGCTGGAACGTCGGCAGGCGCTTCGATCATGTCAGAAATCATGATTATCGGGGGAGAAAGCGAGACTTCATGCCGGAGCGAAACACCCCTCCAAATGGGCGCAGGATTCGGCTTCGTGGGAGGGGTGATCATAGACCAGCATTTCAGCCAGCGAGGCCGGTTCGGACGGCTGTTAAGCGCGGTTGCCTACAACCCCGCCTGCTTAGGCATCGGAATTGACGAAGACACAGCGGCGTTCATATCTAACGGCACTTGTCTGACTGTCTCCGGTAGCGGGGCCGTGTACATCCTGGATGGGAGATCGTCCACGTATTCGAACGTCGGGTCGTCGGCTGCAGCGTCGATAGTTTCAATCAGCGACGTGATCGTTCATTCGTTGTGTAGCGGCGATACCTTTGACCTTCGCAACAGTAAGCGCAGGTTATAGGGGAAGTATGAGGCAGTGCTCAGGCATCATGGAAAGAGGCGACTTACTAAGAGTCTGTCGCCTTTGTTGATGAATTTCTTTCCCCAAGCATTGCGGCGTCTGTTTCCGGCATCCACTGCTGACGGATCGCCGGAGCAGAAGCAGTTCCGGGGCTAGTCTTCGATTTATTGTAAAAGAGTGCCGCCTCGCAGTCATGCTTGGCGGCTGTTCCTTACCGAGGTTGTGAGTCGCTTAGTAGGTGCTGTCTGGCCCACACGCAGGCGTCCAGACAGCAATTTTACGAAACAGCACTCCGTGCGTTCACCTGCTCCCGCTTCCGGTTCCTTGCTGCCCCGATGCTCCGGAGCTTGTACCGCTTGAACCACTGCCAGAGCCGGTGCTGCCGGAGCCACTCCCATTCTTTCTGTCTTGGTCGCAGGATGTCAGGCCAAGCAGCAACATAGCTGCAAACAATTTCAATGTATGTTTCATGATGGTGTTTTGTTTGGGTTAGCCGACCTTTGCTGAGGCAGGCTTGACGATCCTTCGACCCAGGGGCGGCGCTCGGTTGTGCTCAAGAAGAATAATCCGCGCCCGTCCAGAGGTTGTTCCGCCTCAAGAAACCCAACGAAGAACTATACGCTTGGCCACGCCCTCAATGAGCCGAGGTAACGCCGATTCATGGCAAGCACAATGCTTCGGCGGGTCTAGCGCTCTTTGGATGCCATGGACAACCGATTTCAACTGCACCGAAGTGTCGGCCGGACGGCTGCCTGCTTCAGCTCCAAAGGCTCATGTGGCTGTTGCCTCTCTCTTCGGCGAAAAAGAAATGCTCATCGAAGAAGGTACACGCATCGTTGCACTCGGTGCCGACGTGATCGAGATGGGCAATGCCTTCCGCAGGCTGGTCACTGATTTCTATGGCGGAGCTGCCATGGTGAAGAGCGATTCGACGCGTGGGGGTGAGATGAAGATGCGCATCGAGTTCCGCCGCGAGGAAACGGTTCTCTCCAGAGCGGTTATTGCTCTTGCAGGGGTAGGGGAAAAACAGACCTTCGATTTCCCGTCCCGGCAGCCAGCGGTCCAGCGCCTCATGATAGGCTTTGAAGCCAAAGGCGGTGTCCTGCGGCAAAAAGGCTGGCCGGTTGCCTTGGGCGAAGTGACGCGTGTGAAACAGATGTGCGTGCGCGTCGAAGATCTTGCGCGGCACAAAGCCGTCCACGGCGCGATGCACCAGCGCCCGGTCGGCTTCCGTAAGCAGGTCTACAAGCTGAATCGGCATAGTGTTAAGATCTCACTTGGAAAGATAAAGTGCGTAAATGCGTGCCTCAGAATTCTTGGGCAGGCTCAGCCTCACTGCCACATGCTTCCCGGCAGGCAAGGGCAGTGACTCCACACTAGTGCCAGAAACGGCCAGCTCGCCACTCGCGATCACTTGGAGCCTTTCGTCGAGGAGCTCCACTCTCAGCGGCTCCACGGCACTGACACCATCAATGTTAAGTCGCAGCCTGGAGCCTTCAGTGGTATCAAAGCCCTGGGTCTCGCAAGTAGAGGGTTCTTCCCCCTTCATCGCGCTTAGATAGCCAAAGCCGTCGCGCCGCAGTGTTGCGAGGCCCACGTCCTGGTTGCGGAACTCTCCGTCACAATCCCAGTGCGAATACCACAGGTAAGTCTTTTCGCCCACGTTGGCGAAGGCATGGGCTTGGAGCAGTGATATGCTATCCCACTCTCCTTGCGCTCCTCGGGCGATGGTCTTGTGATCAGGCGCCGGTTCACGCCAGTGAATGCCATCGTTGCTCATGATGAAACCGAGGTCGATGCGGGTGCCCAGCAGATGCGATTTAGCTCCCTTGGGCGGAGCCTGGGGAGCATCCTGCCACTGGCCGTATAGGCCTAGCATGACATTGCCGCGATTCCACATGCCCGCGCCCATGTGGGTTTGCTGTCCCTTCACCGGCGGGTTAAGAAGCTGTCCGGGCCGCGCAAAGCCAAAGGTCGTGATCTGGTTCCAATGCACAAAGTCGAAACTCCGATAGGTGCGCATTGCGCGGCCAATGTCACCGCCGTCGGCCTTGAACAGCCAAGGGCTCAGGAGTTGTCCCGAAGCATAGTACATGCCGCCGAACCTGTAGAGCCCGGACACTTCAAAGCGCTCGCCGCCCGCGTTCATTGGATGGTCTCCCACGACTTTCCACGTCAGCCCGTCGGCACTCGTGGCGCAAATGAACGAGCACCAGCGGCTCTCGTTCGGCCCGATGGTGCTGCGCCCGCCGCGCACTTCTGCAAACGGCACATGCGCGATATAGGCGCACTTGTAGCGGCGCGAGGGATCAGGATCTTCCGGATCATGCAGCACGGTGAGGAAGTCATTCACACGGCTGAGGGAGTAGACCTCGCTTTCGATCAGGCAGATGTTGTTCTTCTTCGATCCGCTGAACTCGACGAGGCCAAGGTCCGGCTTGGTCCATTTCACTCCGTCGTCGCTCTCCGCATAGCACATAGGCCGCCAGAAGCCTGGTGCCTGCCCGC
>JAQGPI010000536.1 GCA_028293175.1 Verrucomicrobiaceae bacterium
GGCGACGCCGCTATGGCTGCGCATGCCGATGCCGACGACGCTAAGCTTCGCAATGCCGGACTGCGTGCGCAAAGTCACGCCATCGCCCAGGCCGGAGACGATCTCTTTGAGAGCAGCCTCGACCTTGGACAGATCGGCAGCGCTGAGAGTGAACGATATGTCCGTGATGCCATCGAAAGACACGTTTTGCACGATCATGTCGATCATGATGTTCGCCTTCGCGATCACGCCAAAGATGGCCGCGGAAACGCCGGGGCGATCAGGCACATCATCGATGGTGACCTTGGCTTGATTCCGTTCCAGACTCACGCCGCGCACCACGACAGACTCCATGCCAGGGGTTTCTTCTTTCACGATCGTTCCAGGGTTGTTGTTCATGCTGTTGCGCACTTCAAAGCGCACACCAAATTTTTTGGCAAATTCCACCGAGCGGCTTTGCATCACCTTGCTGCCGCTGCTCGCCATCTCGAGCATTTCATCATAGCTCAGTTCTTCGATCTTGGTGGCGCACTTTACCACACGCGGATCGCAGGTATAAACGCCGTCCACATCGGTGAAGATCTGGCACAGGTCAGCCTTCACGGCAGCGGCCATGGCGATGGCGGTAAGGTCCGAACCACCACGCCCAAGCGTGGTGATTTTGCCATCCGGGGTCTGCCCCTGGAAACCGGCGATGAAGACCACATTGCCGTCGTCTAACAGCTTGTGCACGGCATCCGGCGTGATGTTGGAAATACGCGCTTTCGTATGCACGCCGTCGGTCGAAATGCCTGCCTGCGCTCCGGTGAGGGAGGCACCTTTTCCGCCCAGGTCATGGATTGCCATGGCGGCGAGGGCGATGGTGGTCTGCTCGCCGGTGGCCAGCAGTACGTCCACTTCGCGTTCTGAGGGATCGGCTGAAACCTCTTTGGCAAGCTTGAGCAGCCGGTCAGTCTCGCCAGACATGGCGGACACAACGACAACGACCTGATTGCCCGCGCGCTGGGTTTCCAGCACGCGCCTTGCGACGTTGCGAATCCTTTCGGGATTCCCAACGGAAGTGCCTCCAAATTTTTGAACGATGAGTGCCATTGCAATGCTCCGCACACGGGCGGAAAGGGCGCGAAAAATGGCACGGAACCCCAGGGGCGCAATGGGTATTTGGGGAGGGCGAAGTGAAAAGGGGTAAGTGAAAGTCAAAAGGGAGGCGCTTGGACCGCTGCCGTCTTCCATTCATGGATCCCCACCTTTTGGCCTTATCATTTATCCCTTTTCACGTCGTGGATTTTACACTTCCTTTACCCTATTCATATAGACGTAACTCATATTAGGACGTTCGATGGATACACCATGAAACGCTTCGTCCTGCTGCTCTCCGCCTCTAGTCTTGCGCTGGCGACTCTGCCTTCTGCCAAGGTCGCTATCAAGGAGTCAAACGGCTACCGGACCATCACCTCGAACGGGCTTCCGGATCACAAGCCCGGGACTTTTCCTCGCAAAGGCAATCCGAACTCTATTGCCGCTCAGGAATACAGTTTCAGGATGCCTCTACAGCCCGCCGTGGCCGCCGCGCCTTTCCCATCCCGACACAGTTCCTTTGGGGTCGCGCTCAATGGCGTACCGTTTGAGCCTGGGACGGCGGAGTTTTGGAACTTCGACCCCAATGCGGGCTGGAAGTACGAGGCTATGTCGGGCAAGATCGACTTGGGATTGGACGAACACAATGCTCATGTGCAACCTACGGGTTCCTACCATTATCACGGCCTTCCCACTGGCCTGATCGCCAAGCTCGGCGGCGATGAAAAGGAGATGCGACTAGTCGGTTACGCTGCCGATGGCTTCCCCATTTATACCAGCTTCGGCCATTCCGATCCTATTAATGCCAAAAGTCCGCTCAAGAAGCTTCGCAGTAGCTATCAGGTCAAAAAGGGCATGCGGCCTAGTGGTCCCGGCGGCACTTATGACGGTACCTTCACCGAAGACTACGAGTACGTGGCGAGCAGCGGTGATCTCGATGAATGCAACGGCATGAGCGGCCCTACACCTGAATATCCGCAAGGGATCTTCCATTACCACATCACCGCCGAGTTTCCTCAATTAAGCCGGCTTTACAAAGGCACTCCTGACGCCAGTTTTGAGAAGCGTGGCCCCGGCCCAGGTGGTCCTCCTAGCCGACCGGGAGGCACTGCAGGAAAGCTTGGCACAGGTTCCGACAAGCAGCGTCGTGGCGGCCCTGGAGCCAGAGGCCCGCAGTCCGATGGCCCTCTACCGAGAAGAGAAGGCCAAGACCGCAATCCGCTTGCGGCTCCACCCTTCCCACCGTCAGAGCAGTGAGACTCGGCATCCAATCCATGCCCGATACCACCACCGCCTTTGTCACTTAGCGCCTTTCCCCAGATAGGATATTGCAACACGTTGCGGTACACGATAGGACGGTGGTATGTCCCGCATCTTCACCACCACCGTAGGTTCCTACCCCGTTCCCGACTGGCTTCAGGCGCTTCCCAGCGAGCAGGCGGTGATTGATGCTACTCGGGTCATTTTCAATCAGCAGCGTCAGGCAGGCATCGATCTGCCCACCGACGGTGAGCTATATCGCTTCGATATCAATCATCCCGATACCAACGGCATGATCGAGTATTTCGTCAGTCGTCTGGGCGGGATCGACAGCAAGGTAAGCCGTGCTGACGGCCATGCCTTCCGCGCCAAGAATGAGATGAGCTTCCGCCGCAAGCCGGCCGCTGTTGTGCGCGGTCCCATCACCGAAGGGAGCCTGAATTTGCCCGAAGATTGCGCCCGCGCGGCAGCCGTGGCCGGTGGTGATTTCAAGTTCACTCTTACCAGTCCGTATATGCTGGCGCGCACGCTGCTCGATACGCATTACCAGGATTTGGAAGGTCTCACGCTCGCTATCGCCGATGCCATGGCCGCACAGGCCGCCGATCTTGATTGTGCCTGCGTACAGGTGGACGAAGCCAATGTGCCAGGCAATCCCTCCGACGGCCCTCTAGCCGCGAAATCAATCAACCGTATCCTCGACAAGGTCAAAGGTCGCAAGGCCGTGCATTTCTGCTTCGGTAACTATGGGGGCCAGACCATCCAGAGCGGTGCCTGGGCTCCCCTGCTCCAGTTCCTTAGCGACCTGCATACCGACCATCTCGTGCTGGAACTCGCCCATCGCCCCAAGGAAGACCTCGACGCCCTAAAGGACCTCCCCGCCCACATCGGCATCGGTCTCGGCGTCATCGACATCAAAGTCAACCACGTGGAATCCGCTGAAGAAATTGCCTGCGCTCTCGAACTCGCGGAGAAGAAACTCGGAGCCGGTCGCGTGCAGTTCATCCACCCTGACTGTGGCTTTTGGATGCTCAAGCGCTCCGTCGCTGATCGCAAGATCGAAGCCCTGGCCAAGGGGCGTGATCTTTATGAGGGTCGGTAAGCTCAAGCATTCCGGCCTTCGAGTGTTGCAAATTCAGCCGCCCAGCGCATGCTGCGCTTGCATGAACCCTGTCTCTAACTGCAAGCTGCTGATTCTTGCCCTGATCGCGATTTCGCTGACCAGTTGCGCCAGCAAAAAAGACGATCCGAACGCTCCGCCGAAAATCAAGCCTTACAAATACCGTGATCCGGTCGAGCAACGCGTGTTTTACGATGGCTGGTTCGAGCGTTGAGCCGTGCCCGGGCTGAAAAATTTCCATCGAACCTCCAGTTGAGGATGCGCTGATTTCATCGACAATCGGCGCTCCTTACGATGAAAGTTTCCCTCTCCTGGCTCAGCACCCACATTGATCTGTCCAAATACACGACGCCCCAGCTCACGGACCTGCTCACTTTTGCAGGCGTGGAAGTGGAAGGCGTTGAAGAGAAGGGCGTGTCTTCGGACAAGGTCGTGGTGGGCCAGATCAAGGAATTCAGCCAGCACCCGAATGCTGACCGCCTGAGCGTGTGCTTGGTGGACGACGGCTCCGGCCCGCTGCGCCAGATTGTCTGCGGTGCGAAGAACTTCAAGGCTGGCGACAAGGTGCCTGTGGCTCTCCCCGGCGCTGTGCTTCCCGGCAATTTTGAGATCAAGGAAGGCAAGCTACGCGGCGTGGTCAGCAATGGCATGCTTTGCAGCGGCAAGGAACTGGGCATTGGCGAGGACACCGGCGGTTTGCTCATTCTCGATGCGGACGCGCCTGTGGGCCGTCCGTTCAAGGAACTGGTGCCTGCGGATGTACTCTTCGATCTGGAAGTGACCCCCAACCGCCCTGATTTGCTGAGCCACCTGGGCTTGGCACGCGAACTCGCTGCCTTGACCGGCCTGCCGCTGATCGGTCAGCGCGAATATTCTTCCTTCCCAGTTCCCACGGCAGCGACGAATGTGAAGATCGAAGCCTCCGAGGCCTGCCCTTTCTACGGTGCGCGCCTGATCAAGGGCGTGAAAGTAGGCTCCAGTCCGGCATGGTTGCGCGCCCGCCTGGAAAGCATCGGCCTGCGCCCGATTAACAGCGTGGTGGACATCACGAATTTCGTGCTCATGGAGATGGGCCAGCCGCTGCATGCCTTCGATCTCGCCAAGCTCAATAGCGGCAACATCATCGTGCGCATGGCCGCTGATGGCGAGAAGATGCTAGCGCTCAACGGTACGGAGTATCCCCTCGCCCCCGAGGACTTGCTCATCACCGATGGCACCCGTGCCGTGGCCATCGCTGGTGTGATGGGCGGCGAAGATTCGGGCGTGACCGAGACCACCACGGACATTCTGCTAGAGGCCGCTTATTTCCAGCCTTCCGGTATTCGTCGCACCTCGCGCAAACTCATTTTGGGCAGCGATTCTAGCTATCGCTACGAGCGCGGAGTGGACCCACAGCAGACCCTTGGTGCCTCTGAACTCGCCACCAAGCTGATCCTCGAAATCGCAGGCGGCACCGCTGAAGCTTCCACCGCTGCGGGCACTGCTCCAAAGATTGCCGGTGAGGTCACTTTTAATGAAGCCAAGACGCGCAGCCTGCTCGGTATTCCCGACCTCAAGGCGGAGGAGATGCACAGCATCCTGACCAAGCTCGGTTTGGCCAAGCTTTCCGCGAGCGGCGAGATTTCGCAGTGGCAGGTGCCCAGCTATCGTCTCGATCTCCAGCGCAGCGTAGACCTGGCGGAAGAGATCGCCCGTGTGGTGGGCCTGGACCGCGTGCCATCCAAAAAACAGGCCGCCTTTGCCATCAGCGATGTGGCGGATAAGAACTATGATTTTGCCATGCAAGTGCGTCACGCACTGGCCAATCGCGGTTTCTTCGAAGCGCAGACCCTGCGCTTGATTTCAACCACCCAACTAAGCGACAGCCTGGGCCTGCCTGACGTCACCAAGTGGAGCCAACCGGTGAAGAACCCGCTAAGCGAGGACCACACGACGCTCCGCCCCAGCCTGATCCCCGGCCTTGTAGCCACCGCTGCGCTGAACATTCGCCAGGGCAGCAGCCGCCTGCGCTTCTTCGAGCTGGGCCGCATCTTCCTGCGTCTGCCCAATGGCACCACCCGTGAAGACGAGCGCGTTGCCGTGCTGCTCAGTGGTCCTGTAGCATCCACGAGCTGGCATGCCAAAGATCCAAAGGCCGCCGATGTGTACGAACTGCGCGGCGTGGTCGAGTCCCTGCCCGGTCTTGCAGGTCAGAACGTGGAATTAAAGCGTCTCACAGACAATGACACTTTCCTACTCAATCACGAGCTTCGTGCTGGCAACCGCAGCGTGGGCTGGATCGCCCAGCTTCATCCCGCCCGTGCCCGTGGCATTGACGCGCGCAACCCTGTCTATGTGGCCGAGCTCGTGCTCAGCGCTCTGCGCACCAACCAGGGCGGCATGGCCAAGTTCGAAGAATTGCCACGCTTCCCCGCCATCACCCGCGACATCTCTATGGAACTGCCTGCGGACCTCCCGCATGCCCAAGTCGCCGGGTTCTTCGCCGGAGTGAAGGAGCCGCTATTGATGAAGTCCGACGTCTTCGATGTCTTCACCGACGACACCGGCCTCAAAATTGCCAAGGACCGTAAATCCGTGGCCTGGACGCTCACCTACCGCTCCCCCGAGCGCACCCTGGAAACTGCCGAAGTGGATCAAGCCCACGGTCGTGTGCTCGCTGCTTTGGCCAAGGCACTGCCTGCCACCGTCCGGTAACGCACGTACGAAGAGCCCGATGCATCCTGTGCATCGGGTTTGTCTCTCATCATTCCGCTTGCAGCTTCGCCTGGATCTGACCCGCTGGATTCAGCTTCGCCAGCGGCACCTTGTACACCTTGTTGTCGGCCTGCATGCGCAGCAGCACGAACTCGCCTTCGATGGCCTCAAAGCTCGCCTTGATCGCCTTGCCCTCCTTGCTCGTCCAGTTCATCACCTGATGCGGGCGCTCGCGTTTTTGCCGGGCCATCTTGGCGGCGATGTCCACCCCCGGCATGTTTGCACCCTCGCTGATCCATTGGCGTAGCTTCTGCACTTCGGGCATCGTGAGCTTGTCACCATCCGGCGGCATTTCCTTTTTGCCGTTCGATCCTAGCACGATGGGAATAAGATCGCTCTCATCCACCTTGCCCGGAACGATGATGCGACCCTCGCCCACATCGTGGGAAAGGCGCTGCACATCATCGAACACAAAGCCCGCCTTCTCCTTCTTCTTCTGCACGCTATGGCACTGGTAGCAGTACTTGGCAAAGATCGGCTGCACGTCTTTTTTGAAGTCCATCTTCGCCGCCGCTAACTGGGCATGCAGGATGCCGGGAACAAGAAGCAGAAGGGTTGGAAAAAAACGAGCAAACATGGGTGCAAAACGATGAGGAAAGTGGCCGACGAGTGCCATCAAGGCAAGCGACGACTCACCAACGCCTGAGAACCGCGCCTCTTAGTAGAACCGGTGCCCGATTGCCTTCCAGCAGACGCGGAAAAAAATGCATTTGCCACACATCCGCCTCTCAAACAGCGGGCGATCCAACCGTAACTCGCCATGCCCATTGCTTCACCCAGCGCAGGCATGGCGGATTCCTTCAAACCTCAAATCCCCCACACATCCATGAAAGCCATCTACTCTCTCCTCCTGGCCGCGGCCCTATCCACCAGCGCCTTTGCTGGCACATCCTACTCGGGCAAGTCCAGTAAAATGGTCCAGCCAACGACGCCTGAACCTGCCTGCTTCGCTCCCGGCTGGGACGTTGGCGTCTTCGGCAGTGCTCTGATTTCCCACAACGGTAACGATGTCTTCGCCGGCGGCGGCGTCACGGCCGAGTATTTCTTCACCGAAATGCTGGGCATCCAGACCAACTACAGCGTCTACAACACGCAGAGCGAGCATCATCAGTTTGATGGCGACCTCGTCCTCCGCTTCCCTATCCATAGCGCCTGCGTTGCTCCCTATCTCATGGCGGGCGGCGGCTTCAGCACCAACTCGGATCAGCAAGGCGACTTCAATGCCGGTGCCGGCATCGAAGCCCGCTTCGGCGCGATGAAGAAGACGGGCGTCTTTCTCGACGGTGCCTATCACTTCCACACCGGCAACAACGACCGCGATTTTACTATTGCCCGTCTGGGTGTGAAGTTTGTGTTCTAATCGAGTGTGCCACTAAGTTGAGTTCAGCGGGAACGGGAAGCCGTTCCCGCTTTTTTATCCGTCGTGCAAAGAAAGCCAAGCAGGCTTCATCTGGCTTTACTTTCGCCACAACCACCGCATAGCATCCGGTAAGGAGGCGCTCATGCCTTTGCTGCCGTGGAAGCACTCGCCGAAATCGAAGCGATAATCGTAGCCCATATACTTCAGGGAGGCGGCCATGTTCTTGTTGGCGATGGGCCAGTTGCCATAGGGGTTGTCCAGATCATTGCTGCCATCCAGCAGATACACGCGCAGGGGCTTGTGTTCGGCCTCCCGGATGAAGGCGGAATAGACGTGGCCACCGCGCAGATTGACGAAACTGCCTACCCATGAGAGCACCTTGCGGAACTGGTCGGGCCGCTCCCAGGCAGCGTTAAACGCGCAGATGCCGCCGGAAGAACCACCGGCGATGGCATGGTCCTCAGGCTTGTCGCTCCAATTGAGCGAGTAGCGCTGTTTCACCTGGGGCAGGATTTCATTGAGCACAAAGGTCACGTAGGCGCTGCCGAGGGAGTCGTATTCAAAGCCGCGGTTGGCCGCCTTCGTATCCTCCTGCCTTTGCTTCAGGGTGTGGCCGGGATCAATGAAGACGCCAATGGTCACCGGCATTTCGCCTTTGGCAATAAGATGGTCCATGACAACCGTGGCACGCAGGCCACCAGTCGGATCGGCGTGGCGTGAACCATCCTGCCAGACCATTAGGCTGGCAGGCTCAGAAATATCATACTGTGATGGAATGTACACCACTACATTACGCGTGGTATTCGGGAAGACCCTGCTGTCCTTCCATTCAAACTTCTCCAACCTGCCTTGGGGAATGGCCAGATCAGGCTTCGCCTCAGGCGGCAGCGGGTAATACTCGATGCGTGTGGAACCGGCGAGCAAGGTCATGCCGCCCACTTCAATGCGGTAATCGATCTCATGGAAGTTGGGCATCTCCAGCGCCAGCACCTGGAGGCCGTCTTTGCCAATGGATTTCATCTGGCCGATGAGTGCCCCATGCGCATCCACCACGCGTGCCGGGCCTTCATTGATCACAGCCCAGGCGACGGTGGTTCCTTCCACTCGGGCCCCTGCTTTGCCCTTCATCAGGGTCTGCTTGCCCCACACGCGAAACATGAGCTGAGCCATTGCCTTGGCGTCCAGCGCCCGTGCGGGATCATTGAGTGCTGCAAGCAGTTCTTGCGCGCCCACGGGCGGCATACCGGAGGGCTTGCCCACAGGCTTTTGAGCGTGAACCATCTCTGTCATCAAGAGCAGAGCGATGAGATGATGCCAAAAAAAGCGGGAGGATCTTTTCATGAGGAATAAATACGGCGGCGCGCCTTCTTAACGCGGCCTTCGGCAGCACTTATCGAAAAAAGAGTGGTGCTCTCGCCGCCAATAAAAAAGGGCAGGTCCGTTGCCGGAGCCTGCCCTTTGAATTGGGAGAACTGAAATCGAATCAGGATTCCGTGGTTTCAGCAGCCGCTTCGGGAGCGGCGGTCTCAGGCACAGCCACTTCAGGAGTGGAGGTTTCGGGAGCGGCAACTTCGGGAGTAGCCACATCAGGAGCTTCGGCAGTGGCTTCCACCACGGCTTCGTCAGCCTTCTTCACCTTGGCAGCCTTCTTGGCAGCGGCAGGTTTCTTGGCAGCGGCCTTCTTGGCGGTCTTCACACCGTCAGTCGTAGCGGCGGACTTTACACGTCCGGAGGAACGGCGCGCAGCACCAGATTTCATGAGCGCCTTCTTGCGCTGCACATAGGCCTTCCGACGACGACGTTTTACGACTGTTTTAAGCTGCTGTCCCATAAGTGGTTCGATTACTGCGATAAAATTGAGGGGCGAAGAGTTCCACCATCGTGGCTGTAATCAAGCACTCTTTAACGGCTTTTTGCGGCTTCTCGGCGGGGAAGGTTTCTAGTCTCCACGGATTCTTTTGATCGTGCAGCCCTGCTTTGAACTCCAAGTAAGAGAGTTTTCAAGCTTCATCCTCACATCTCACTTGCTCAATGGTGCGCACAATAGGATAGTGTTCATATGAACAACCAGCCTATTCCCACGAACATCGTCGCGATGCGAGAGTTCATGCGAGAACGATTTCCTGAGGCGCATGCTCACATGGAGCCTGAAAGCGAGCCCGTGCGCACGGGCCTTTCCTTGCTGGATGGACTGGGGTTAGGAAAAGGGGCGGTGACTGAAGTGGTGGGAACACAGGCCGGAATAGGGTTGCTCATCGCCTGTTTGCTGGAACGCGAAACGGCTGTATGGGAACCCACCGCCCTGGTGGATGGCTGTGATGCCTTTGATCCCTGGAGCGTGCCCCCCAATGCGCTGGAAAGACTGCTGTGGCTGCGTTGTCGCGAAACGGAGCAAGCCGTGAAAGCGACGGATTTGCTGCTGCGTGATGGCAACATCCCGCTGGTGCTGCTGGACTTGCAATTGCATCCCCTGCGCACCGTTCAGGGAATGCCCTCCAGCGTGTGGCATCGGTTGCGCCTGCTGGCGGAAAAGAGCGGCTGCACGTTGTGTGTGCTCACCCCCGGGCGGGCCATTCCTTGTGCCCGCTCACGCGTGATGCTAGAATCGCGTTTCACTCTCGCCGATCAGCATGAAGAGCATCGCGAACTGGCCGCCAAGCTGCGCCTGCGCACAGACCGCCAGCCGCAGGCAGTCCTTGGCTCTGCACCAGCTTGGAAAGCCATTGCTTGAGAAGGAGGTGCATCATGTTCGCAGCTCTCTGGCTTCCTCGGTTCCAACTTCAAGCAGTGCTGCGCGACA
>JAQGPI010000340.1 GCA_028293175.1 Verrucomicrobiaceae bacterium
GATGGCGACGGTGTCAGCAATATTGACGAGTTGCTCGTCTTCCACACTAATCCTCATGATTTTACCAACCGGCCGGATGAGGCCACTATCGTTTGGGCGATTCTAAACAACCAAGTCTCCGCCACCACCCTGATCAACTACAACAGCTTGGTTTCCGACGGTGGAGACAATACAGGCACGGGTAGTGGCGGCGGAGACGGCGGGGGCGGCTCCGGCGAGGGCGGAAGCGGCGGAAATGGCGGAAATGGCGGAAATGGCGGAAATGGCGGTTCAGGGGGCGGTGAGGGCGGTGAGGGCGGCGGAGGCCAAGGCGGCGCCGGGGACGGCACAGGCGGCGGCGGCAGCAATGGGAGCCCTACGGAACAGAGGGTTCCAGATGGCAGTACCGGCTTTTGGGATTCCCTCGTGGAACCCGATTGCATTGAAACTCTCAGCGATACTATTCTTAGCACAAACACCATCTCCTGGGAGGTGTACAGCTACTCGCTTACCACTACGACGGGCGGTCACGGCACAGGCATCCGCGTGTTGCGTACCCGGACTTATGAGTACCACCAGCTCATCGGCCTTCATCACTTCCACGTTCAGATCAACCATTCGGATGGCTCAAAAACCTATGAATATCGCGAGGAGCCTGCGCAGGTGACCTACGATACGCATGAGTTCGACTGGCCAGATGTTGACATCCAATTTGTCTGGTGACGGCCCGGATCCTGGCTTAGGTTTACCGCTGGAGCGGCGGCGTTCAGGCGTTGCCAGTGATTCCATGCACCCTATGAAAGCCATACGGATCACCAGTTCGCAGACCACGGTATCGATAGTACTGGCGTCGATCGCCGGCATCCTGAGCCCCATGGCGCAACGGGGTTTGACGGCATTTTTACGGGAACGCAGTAATGCTGGAGGACCGCCGCTGGTTCCGAATGTAGGTACAGGGTTGGAGCTTACTGTGATCGTTACCTTCGGCTTTTTCATGCTAGCGTGGGCTTGCTGTGTTTCAGCAAACCGCCAGATCGAACAGCGGCGTCCCATGTGGCAGGGCTCACTGTTGTTGATGCTGCCCATTGCGCTTGGAGCGCTGGGTTTCGTGGCTGCCGCGCGGATTCGGATCTCCGCCACCAACGTTGCGGCGGCGGCCAACCACCCGGCGACTTTCCAAACTGTGCGCAATACCGGTGCCGCGTCCGTGGCGGCGATTGAGACCTTTTGGCTTTCAGCGGCTGCCCTCGCCGTGGTGATGCTGCTGTTCTTTGCGTTGGTACCCGTGCGAAAGGCAAAAGGGTAGCAAGACGGCGTGAAAATCAGGGCGGACAGCGTTCGTTCGTTTCACCGTCATGAAGTTACTCCTCGCCTCCACTGTTCTGTTTGCCATCGCGTCTTCGCTGAGTGCCGCCGAACTGCGCGCGGGCGTTGCGAAAATAGAGATCACTGATCGTGAAGCAGGGCCGGTGAATGACCCCTTGTTTGCCAAGGCACTCGTCATGCAGGAGGACAGGACTATCGCCGTACTGATCACCATGGATGTGGTGAGCGTCGGAGAGATTGGTCGCATTGGAAACGGCTTCCTAGCGGCGGTGCGGGCCCAATTGGAGAAGGAACTGGGCATTCCTTCTGCAAGCATTGTGATCACTACTAGCCATTGCCATGGCATCCCCCGCGCGGACACCGCGCAACTCGTGGTGCAGGCGGTAAAGCAAGCGCAGCAGAGCATGGTGCCGGTGAAGGTGGGCGCTGGGGTTGGTTTCGAAGACAAGATCAGCGAAAACCGTCGCCTTAAAATGAAGGATGGCAGCGAGGTGGACATGCGCCGCGCTTACTCGCTGCCCCGCGATGAAGATGTCGCCGCCCTGGGTCCGATTGATCCTCAGATCGGCCTGCTGCGGATGGATCGCGCCGACGGCAAGCCTTTGGCAGTACTGTACAATTTCGCCTGCCATCCGATCATGAACCCGCCCAGCAAGGGCAACTCGGCGGACTACCCTGGCTATGCTTCCAAGGTGATCGAAGAAACGCTTGGCGATGGCGCAATAGCCTTCTTTGTGCAGGGCTGCGGTGGCGATATCAATCCGGTGCGTTACAAGGACGTGAGCCGCCAGCCGGATGCAGAGCCGCTAGGCAACAAACTCGGGCTGAGCGCGATGCGCGGGGTGCGCCAAATCGAAACCAAGGCAGCCGGCACGCTTAAAATCAGCAACGAGGTGATCGAAGTTCCGCGTGGCGCGGATCTAGAACGGCGCATGACCGCCCTCCAAGTGCAACAAACGAAGCTGCTGCAATCGCTGAAACCCACGAACATCAACTTCAAGACCTTCCTGCCGCTGCTGCTCCAGCAAAAGCTGTCGCCACAGTTCCCTTCCTTCTCCGCCCAGGGCTACCTGCATGATAAGTCCGTGGGCAAGGATGATCTGGCCAAGCTCGATGCCGATAACCGAGTGAGCGTTGAAGCCTATCTGCAAAACCTCAGCGTCATGGAAAACCTAACCCGCTTGAACACCAATCTCGCCCTGCTGAAGAAGCATCTGGCGCAGAACCAAGCTGCGGCCAAACCCACCCTGGAAGTCGAAGTGGTGGGCCTGCGCATCGGGGACTTCAAGCTGGTGACTTTCCCCGGCGAACTGACCGTACAGGTCGGCCTCAACATCAAGAAGGCCGTGAACGATCCGCATGCGTTTGTGGCGGGCTATACCAACGGGTACATCTATTACACCGCCACCGCGGAGCAGCGCAACAACACGGGCTATGCCCAGGAGGACTGCGATGCCCTCGTGGCCCCAGAGTGGCAGGCGATCTTTGAAACCAAGGCCTTGCAGGTGTTGAAGGCGCTGGGGAAGTGAGCGCCCAACTTATCCTTCCGTGCCTTCGATGACGGCTGCAATGACAGCGCACAGGACTGCGGTGAACCAGAGCAGGAGAAACCAGCCGACGGCGACGAAAGCCCGCAGGCCACGTGTCCTGAAGAGGTATGCCGGAACCACCACGGGCCAGAGGAAGTAAATGAACGTGCCGAAATCAAATGGCAGTGGTTGCTGACGACGTCGTGCGTCGGCAAAGACCCACATGGCCATGCAGGACGGGAAAAAGAGGGTGGCAAGAGCGGCAGCGGCACCTGCCCTCCCCATCGGCGCCCCTAACCCTTGGTGCAGATAGATGATCAGCAGGCAATAAAACATCGCCGCCGGTTGGGAGAGAAACCATCCGGCCAGTCGCCGCGTTTTAGAGGTGCTGTTCAAGAGGAAGGACAGATCGCCGCGAAAACACTGCCTAACAATCTAAAAGCCCCCTGTTAGCTTCGGCAATAATAGGAAGACGGCAGCGGACATGCCGACGAGGAGGAGCCTGATCGCACGCCAATAAAGCGGCACCGACGCTTCCGGCAATCCACGCGGACCCCAGGTGAGGAAGCGCTTTTGCCTATACAGCGGCAGCTTGGCGCGGAACAGTTTGACCGCTCCGATCACGACTATCAGCACAGCAGCGGCATACCCCACGATCCAGGGAATGCCGCGGTTGAATGGAATCCAGGCCAGAAACGCGATTGCGACCGGCCAGGGGACTAGCCACACCGCCAGGTCAATGGGGAAGTCGGGATCAGATTGCTTGGTTTTCATCTCCGGAGAGGGATCAGGTCAGTGCTTGTAAACGACGGGCGCGATTTGAGTAATCACGCCTTTGGAATCAAAATCTACACTGAACTCATCCGGGTTGGCTCCCTGTTCTTGAGCCCATGCCCAGCCAGGCGGAATGCCAAGCTTCAATCGATAGTTGCCATTCGCGCCGCCGCTGAAGGCCGGTGTTCCAAGAGCGAGAATGCCCGGGTAATCGAAGATAGAAGTACCCACCTTCAGTGTGGTGCGCAGTTGGTTGAAAGCATTTTGAGCTTTTCTCAGAATGGCCGTGGCCTCTTCCCGGGAAACCAAGGTGGGGACCACGGGCTCGCCGTCCCGAGGTACGACCGAGGGGCGGGAACTACCCCGATCCAAGTCGCGGATAGATGCCTCAAGGCTGCTCCTTGTCGGGATAGACGCTATGATCTCCGCCAGCCCTTGCTTGGCGGGCTCTGCAGCTCGGAGGCCAAGTGGCGGGATCCATATCAAGAGCAGTGTAGTGAGAAGGAATGTTTTCATGACTGTGGCTCTGCTCCAGCTTGGAAGCTCGGAACGAGAAACACGAGAACATTCAAGTTCTCTACGCCTATCCACACCATCACCCCAAACTCCATCCTTCGCGCGGTTTGCGTCCCAGGAACCTTGCCGCTTCCGGGGCGTTCTTGATGGTCAGGTTCACACGCTCCCACTCGATCTTTTTGCCTACGCGGTAGGCGACGTTGCCCAGGTGGTTGGCGATGGTGAGCGGGCCGGCGTATTCGGCGAAGGGGCTGCCGGTGGG
>JAQGPI010000383.1 GCA_028293175.1 Verrucomicrobiaceae bacterium
GCCTGGAAGTTCGAGCCGCTGCCGGAACCCAGGATGCCGATGCGCAGTTTCTGTTTTTCAGGCGGTGTTTCGCCCGCTGCCGCGCGCTTGAGCGTGGCGGTAGTGGAGCGACCGGGCACGAGGCCGAGGATTTCGATCTTTGCGCCCACTTTTTCGAGGGCTCCGCGCTCCTCGGGATTCAGCGATTCGACCGTGTAGTCGCCGCCCTTGGCATAAACATGGGGCTGGATCGATTCGATGAGGCGAGTGACGCGCGGTTCGTGGAAAACGCAGACGGCATCCACGCTGCGCAGGGCGGTGAGGATCTCGGCGCGGTCTTCCTCTGTATTCACCGGGCGCGAGGGGCCTTTGAGCTGGCGCACGGAATCATCGGAATTGAGCGCCACTACCAAAGCATCACCCAGGGCGCGGGCTTCCGCGAGGTAGCGCACATGACCCGCATGCAGGAGGTCGAAGCAGCCATTGGTAAACACCAGGCGTCGGCCTTGCTTATCGAGATCTTCCCGCAGTTTGGCCACCTCTTCGGGGGTGGAAATCGCGGACTTAGAAGCACCAAAATCCATGCCCTGTTTCATGGCGAGCCCTTGCCCGGAAGCAACCGGCGACCCCGAAAATGTGCGCTCCCAACCCTGGATTTCCAGATCGGTTGACGAAAAAGTTGACGAACCGTCCAAAGCAAGTAATCTCGCCGCCCCACTAACCCCAGATTTCGCAGGAGATATAGATCATGGCCAGAGTTTGCAGCATTACAGGAGCCCGGACAACCGTCGGCAGCCACATTCACCGTAGCGGTCTGGCCAAGAAAAAGGGCGGTATCGGTCGCCACATCACCAAAGTGGTGAAGCGCAAGATCCTCCCCAACATCCGTGTGAAGCGGATCTGGGTGGCCGAAATCGGCAAGTGGGTGCGCGTGAAGCTCACCGCCCGTGCCCTGAAGACCGTTGACAAGAACGGTGCTTACAAGGTCCTCAAGGAAGCTGGTGTGATCTAAGGATCAGCCTCTTTCGAGCAAGATTCAACGAGCCGGTCCTGCAAGGGACCGGCTCTTTTGCGTTGCTGTTATTCCATCAAACGAAGAGGAGTAGATATACTCCTCCAAGCAAACCTCCTCAAAATGGTCCAAAAAAACACCATCTGCGATCAGCAGGGTTAACCCTAGGCCCAGCTTCGAATCCCGGGGCTGAAGCTCCGCAAAGCCCGCCCCGATCAGCGCAAAGAGTTGCCTGCAGCCCCCAAAGGACAGGCACTGCAAAGAACATCAACCCAGCATGGTTCACCCAGCTAATCAATGCGGGTATCCTTTGTTCATAGATAAAGCCAATCTCTGTTCCCCGTACGGGCTTCACCAGCTTCCGTGTCACCGAATAGCCGATCAGCACAAACAGCCACTGTACCGGAAGAAGAACGCTGACAAGGCGAGGAGGAAAGGTCATCGCCGATGACTTTACGCCATCAGTCCCACGCTTGCCAAGCCCGCTCCAGGGAAGATCTTCGATCCCTCCACGGTACCCATGGCACCGCTGAGGACTTCAGCAAACACATCACGGAAGTCGTATTGGATGTTCACGCCGCCGGGTCCCAGCGGGTTGGTTTCATCCATTACGCCGATGGGCCAGCTGCCCAGGATGCGGCCGCCTTTGACCTTGTCGCCCAGCGCCATGAAGGTGAAGCCGCGACCATGATCGGTGCCTGCGGAGGCATTTTCATAGATGCGTCGGCCGAATTCGGTGGTGATCATGACGGTGTAACGGTCGCGCTCGGATTTCAGGTCTATCTCAAATGCGGCGAGTCCTTCAGCCAGCACCTTGGCGTTGGCGGCGTGACCGCCCACGGTAGTGCCTTGGAGGAAATGGGTATCCCAGCCGTTGAGATCCACGCAGGCCACCTCCAGTCCCACGCCCGCCTTGATGAGGCGCGCCAGTTCGCGCAGGCCGTCGCCAAAGGCGTGCTTGGGATAGACGGCTTCATTGGCCGGGGTGTAGGGCTGGCCGTGTAGGGTGGACATGCGGTTGAACAAATCCAGCGTCTGCTGGCCGCGCTGGCCCAGGAGGGTGACATCCGCACCGTACATGCGGCGTAAAGCACCGGTGACGGCAGCGGGATCACCCGAAGGTGTCTTGATGGCGATGTCATCGAGGTGCTCCAAAACGCTTACCGAAGGCGCGCCACGCAGGCTTTCCGGCAGCTTGGTGCCGATGGCCACGGCGCTCAGTGGCGAGGCAGCATTGTCGCCTGTCCGCGACCGCAAAAATCTTCCCAGCCAGCCACCTCCGGTAGGATGGGCTTTCTCCGAGTCGCCGTGCTCCATCTGGTCCTGGCATTCAAAGTGGGAACCGCTGGTGCTGTCTGTGCCCACGCCCTGCACCATGCCCAGCCGCCCTTCCTTGAAAGCGGCCTCCAGCGGCTTCATCACCGGATGGAAGGCATAGTGGTCATCGAGCCGGATGGAGGCATCTGTCGAGGTGCCCGGGCGCTTCACCGACAGTGTAGGCCGAGCGCTGTAGTAGTGATCATCGGCATACGGCACCACGATGTTCATAGTGTCCGCGCCGCCGCGCAGAAACACGCACACCAGCGTGTGCTTGCCGGCTTCCGGCATCACGGGCGGTGTGGCGACAACGAGTTGCGAGATGCTGGAAGAAGCGGGCATATGAAAAGGGGTAGATTGATCAGCAGCGCTGGCAGGCCGGGCTTGCCAGCATCACGCCCAGCAGCTCCGCTCTGGCGGTCCTGGCATCGCCTTTGCCAGCGTGTTGATCGGTGGCTTCGGCGAGGGCGCTCAATTCTTCTGCCGTGGGCAGCCTTCCCGTGAGATGCGCCCACCAGCGGCTGGCGACTTCATCGCGGCCGCCTTTTTGACCCACGGCCTTTTCGAGGTCGGTCATCGGCACCTGCACGTCGCCCAGTTTGCCATCCACGAGAGCCATGGCGAAATTCCAGCGCCACATCAGCGTGCCCATCCACGGGGCTTCGTGATCGGGATAACCATCGGGCGTTGGATACTGGAACAAGCCATGGCCCATGCGTGCCAAATACTCCGTGAGCTGTCCAGTACCATGCCTGAAAGGACTGCCGTGCACATGTGTATCCGCTGCCATCGCCCGCAGTGCCGAGACCATGAAACGGAAAGGGCGCTTCAGCAGTTCGCCGCGCGAGGCCATGAACTCATCGCTGTTCAAGACCACCCGCAGGACGGATTTGATGTCGCCGCCTGTGCGGGTAAACTCCGCCGCCACACGGTCCACAATGGACTGCGCGGGCGACTGGCTGATGAACCTAACACACAGCTTGTGTGCCACGAACTTGGCTGTGCTCGAATGCCGGCAGACAATCTCCACCAGCCGGTCGAGATCCTTCTCCCTGCCACCCGCAGCAATCGTCTGGCCTAGCACGGTCTTGGCACCGTCATCATGCCAGTCGGCCTTGAAGAAGCTGTCGCCGCGATGCAGGGCAAACTTGCGCTTCATGTCAAAGGTCCAACCGCTCAGGCAGCGCGCCGCCTCGCGCACATCGGTCTGCGTGTAGCCTCCGTGTACACCCAGAGTGTGCAGCTCCATCAGCTCGCGGGCGTAGTTTTCGTTCGGCTTGTCCTGTGTGCCTTTGCGCACCTTGTTGGACTTGCCGTCGAGATAGACCAGCATCGCCGGAGACGAGGCAGAGGCGCGGATGAGATCGTGGAAATTGCCCAGCGCGTGCTTGCGGATCACATCGCGGTCATCACTGGGCTTGAGGCAAATGCAGTCGCCTTTTTCGAGGTCGATGTTGAGGTGGTCGGTCCAGAATTCGACCATCACCTCGAAGAGTTGCCTGCGGCTGTAGATGGCGCGGAGCAAGGAATGGCGCGTCAATTCATCGCGCAGCACCGGCTTCTTGAACTCATAAGCATCGCCAGCGCTGAAGAACAGGCTTTCGAAACGACGCGCACGGAGGTCGCAAAGTTCATCGTTGATTAGGGTTGGCTCCAGTTGCTCCTCAATCCAGGCCTGGCGACCCATTTCTTTGGCACGCTCCAGATCCCCAGGCCAGGGGCCAAAGGCGGCTCGCGAGAGCAGGTGGAACTCGGGATCGATTTGGGTCGATTGCGCCACGGCCAGATGCTCCGGCACACTTTGACCGAAGGCCTGTGTGATCACGCTGATCGAGCGTTCACAGGAGGAAAGCGCCACCGCCCCGGTGCCGAGCGCAGCAGTTTTGATCAGGGTGCGGCGGGTGTGCATGATGGCCGTTAGTTAGGAGTGCCTACTGGAGCATCCAATGTCAGCGACGAAGACGCTTGTTCGGCTGCCATATGCTGCCTGCGCATGAACAGACAGCGCACATTCACGCCCATGCCGACAAGAGCCATCAACGGCAGGAACAGGAACCAGCCGACAATGGGAATCAGAGCGCAGCAGATCACTACCAGCCCGCCATTGCGCGTCTGCTTCCAAGGATCCCCCGCCGGCCACAAGCGCTCACCGATAATGCTGGCGATGCCAACCACTCCATTAAGGCCCCAGACGATCAGCGCACTGGAAATGATAATTCCGGGAACCGGACCGAGGCGCTTGGCCATCAAAGCGATCAGGAAGGAGAAAAAAAGGGCGGGAATTAGGCCCAGAAAAAGGGAGCCGACGATCCCGCGTTTGGCTGCCTCGCAGCGTTTTTCAAAGGCCACAGGCCACAGGCCGCGGCTGAGCATCCATAGCGCTGGCAGCCCCACAACAAAGCCGCTGGCGATTGCTACCCACATCAAAACATCTGACATTAACATGGCTATATTTTCCTCTGGTTGAATTCGATGACATTGATCTCAGGTGCGCTTAACGCCGGGGACTCACGGCGGTAACAGAAAGAATTTTCATGGCCGCATTCATTTCAATTCGGCGGGTTTCTTCGGCTTCAGAGCTTTGAATTTCACGCGCTGCTCGGCGGTCAGCTCCTTGTCGACGTCGCCCACGGCGCGCTCCACTACGCTCCACACCTGCCCCACGGCATCCTTGCGAATGGTGAGCAGTTCCTGCACGGCGCTCTCAGTGCGCGCTTCGAATTTCTTCCGCTGCTCAGCGGTGGGATGCAGCTTGTCCAACTGCTTGCGCACGGTCTGTTTCCAAAAGAAAGGGTTCTCTTTTTTCTTCGCGATAGCAGCAGAAAATCCGATGCCCAAAAAGACACCTGTACCCATGCTAACAAGCACAAGCAGTGCAATCAGGACCACGGCCTTCAGTTTGGGTCTGCGCATCATGGCCAGGCAAGTTGGTTGGTGACGGTTTGTTCCATTGCCGGGGTTTCGATACCATCTGGATACCAGTCTAATAACACAAATCCGGCGGAGACAAGACAGAGGCAGGCGGTGACCAATACGGCACGCAACCCGAGCGACGTTAGTAGTTCATCCCAGGATTCGGACACTGTCTCACGTCCACCAGCAATCACTCGGGCTGCGAATCCAAACGGCGGTTCCGGCCGGTCTTCTTCTGGAAGCCCGCCGACCTTGTTTGCTAGCGTCCGCCAGCGTTGATCGAAGTCATTCATGATCAGTAAATTCGGATTTCATCACACGTCGGGCCGCCTGGCGCAGCTTCATACGGGCGCGCATCGCCCGCATCTTCACCATGGGCCGCGTCCAGCCGGTCATCTGGCTGATTTCCAACGTGGAGCGTTGTTCCAGATCGAGCAGCGTCAGCACTAAGCGGTCGGGTGGGCTTAGTTGTGCCAGCAATCGCGTGACGACTGCCTTCGCATCGGTGGCCGAGGCAGGCTGCATCGGCTCCGTCTGACCGGTGACGAGGAAGTCCAGCCACTCCGTCTCCCTTTCGCCCAGATCCGCCATGCGCCATTCGGGCCGCGACCGTTCGGCCCGCAGCGCATCCAGACAAGTGCGCACGGTGAGCCGCGCCACCCAATGCTCGAAGGGAAATCCTTCGCGCAGCTGGTAGGCATCGAGTTTTTGAAAGACCTTGATCATGGCCTGCTGCATGAGGTCTTCCTCCGCTTCGCGGCGCGGGAGGTGATTGCGCACCAGCTTGCGCACCAACGGATGAAGGTGCTCCACCAGCGCCACCGAGGCACGCTCTTCCCCTGCGCGAACGCGCACGATGCAGGCTTGCACATCGAAGGCGTTGGACATCACAAAAACAGGAGGCTGGGGCTAAAGCTGGCCACACGGGAAGTTGAACGCGGAAGAGATGGGAGCGGTAACAACAGATTTTGATCTGCATCCGCAAAAGGGTCGAGGATTGTTTTACCATCCGATTTTGCGCTGGCTGAGGTCATCGGCGCCCTCTATCCGTGCGGATGGATCGACTCGATCAAGCCATTGCCAGCACCCGTTCCCATCTGCTTTCGCTGATGAATGCGGAGGGGCATTGGGAGGGCGAGCTTTCGAGCAGCGCACTCTCGACAGCGACAGCGGTGGTGGCGCTATGGCTGGTGGATGCATCGGCTCATGCTTCCTATATACAAGCGGGTGCCCGATGGCTAGAGGCTCATCAAAATGAAGATGGCGGCTGGGGCGATACCGCGATTTCAAAAAGCAACCTCTCCACCACTCTGCTCTGCTGGGCGGCGCTGGGACGGGCAGGCGGTGAGGCGCGGACTGAACAACGCTGCGAAGCCTGGATTACTCAAGTCGTGGGCTCGCTTGAGCCGGAACGCATCGCTCGTGCCGTGACCGCCCGCTATGGCAAGGACAAGACTTTCTCCGTGCCGATCCTGATGATGGCGACACTCGGCGGCCGGCTGGGCGAGAATGCTTGGCGGCGCGTGCTGGCGCTGCCTTTTGAGCTGGCGGTGTTTCCCCGCGCTTGGTTTGGTGCCATCGGCCTGCCCGTGGTGAGCTATGCACTGCCTGCGCTGATCGCTATCGGTCATGCGCGCTTTTGTCACGCGCCTCCAGCCCGCTGGTCACCGCTGTACTGGTTACGCCGCTGGGCCTGGACGAAGGTGCGGCCGATGCTCACAGAGTTGCATCCCTCCAGCGGCGGGTACCTGGAGGCAACTCCACTGACCAGCTTTGTGACGATGGCACTGGCCGGTGCTGGCGAGAAACACCATCCGTGCGTGCCGAAAGCGGTGGAGTTTTTGCAGCGCTCGATGCGGGCGGACGGGAGCTGGCCTATTGACACCAATCTCGCGATCTGGGGCACAACGCTCTCCATCAAGGCGCTGGACGATGATCTCTCCCGCGATCAAAAGCTGTCGCTCAAAAAATGGCTGCTGAGCCAGCAATACACTTCCATCCACCCCTTCACCAATGCCGCGCCCGGCGGCTGGGCCTGGACCCATCTGCCCGGCGGCGTGCCGGATGCGGACGACACGGCGGGAACATTAATCGCCTTGCACATGTTAGGTGAATCCGATGCTGAGCGCCAGGCTGTCGCGCCTCAGGCCAAAGCTGGAGTCAAATGGCTGCTCGGTCTGCAAAACCGCGATGGCGGCATGCCTACTTTTTGTCGCGGCTGGGGCACCCTTCCCTTTGACCGCAGCTCGCCGGAACTCTCGGCACACGCGCTCTGGGCCTGGAGATTGTGGAAAGAAACGGTGCCGGAGGCAGCGGTCACCGCGGCCGTCAGTTACCTCAAGAAGGCCCAGCTGAAAGGCTCCGCCGCCTGGGAGCCGCTGTGGTTTGGCAATGAGCACACGGCCGAAGAAACCAATCCCGTGTACGGCACTGCGCAGGTGCTGAGTGGTCTTTTCGGAGCTGGCTTCACTGCCAACGAGCCCTGGATTAAAGACGCCATCGACTGGCTGGCGGCAGCACAGCACGTCTCGGGTGGCTGGGGCGGCTCACGCGACGTCGCGCCTTCATTGGAAGAGACCAGCGTGGTGCTGAAGGCCCTGGCGCAAAGCTCGGTCAACGATCCGAAGGTGTGTGAGGCCATCCGACGCGGCGTGGATTGGCTGCTGAATGCCACCGCTGAAGGTACGCAATTCAATGCTTCGCCTATCGGACTGTATTTCGCCCGGTTGTGGTACCATGAGACACTGTATCCAGTGATCTGGACCTTAAGCGCGTTGAAGGCGGTGCGGTCGCACCCCCATTAGATCATCAATGCGCCCCGCTCCCGCGGATCACCGCCGGGATGGTCCGGCATAGAATTTGGAAGTCGAGCAGCAGGGACCAGTTGTCGATATACTTCAAATCCAGGGCCACCCATTCTTCGAAATTGGTAATGCCGTTGCGACCACTGACCTGCCAGAGACAGGTGAGGCCAGGCTTCACGCTTAAGCGACGGCGCTGGGCGTGCTTTTCGATGCGGTTGATCTCGTACACCGGCAGAGGCCGGGGGCCCACAAGGCTCATCTCGCCCCAGAGCACATTGAGCAGCTGTGGGAATTCGTCGATGCTGAACTTCCGCAGGAACTGGCCGAAGCGGAAGATGCGCGGGTCATTGCGAATTTTAAAGACGGGGCCGTCCATTTCATTCTGCCCCTCCAGGCCGCTGCGCTCGTGCTCCGCATTCGCGTGCATGGTGCGGAACTTCCACATCATGAAGGGCCGCCCGTAACGGCCACTGCGCTCCTGTCGGAAAAAAACGGGGCCTTTGGAACACAAACGGATGCCGATGGCAGCAATGATCCAGAGTGGCAGCGAAAGGATCAGGAACACTGCCGCTCCCACGCGGTCGAGCATGTCCTTCACGACCAGCGCCCAGGAGATCTGCGGCGTGCTGTGGAAGACGAGCATAAGTTTGCCACTCAGCACATCGAAGGTAGGGCGGGCAATGGAGGTCTGGAAGAAATCGGCACTGATCCACGCCTCTACGCCCTCGGTTTCGCAAGCCTGCACGGCTTCCTCGATCTTGACGAAATGAACGTGCTGAGCGGCAAAGATGACACGGGAAATGGACTGTTCATGCATCGCCGCCAGGAGGGCTGAAACCGGCTCGGTGGTAATGTCGATCACCCCCTTGACGGAGAGTTCGGCGCGCTGCTCATCGGTCATGCCCTTGAGCAGGTGGTCCACATCCGCCGGCATCCCGGCGATGAGCACGTTCTCGCGGGAGCGGCCACTGGCCAGCTTCCGACGAAGGTTGTCGCGCTGCACGGCTTCGCGCAGCAGCAAAAGGGCAGCGGAGATAAAGATGTCGATGATGATGGTGGAACGGCTAGGCACCTCCCAGCGAAAGAACACCACGAAAGCACCAATGAGCGTGCCCACGCCTACCAGGGCACCTCCCATTTGGCGCAGGGAGCGGACGATGCTTTTATTGGCCAGATGGTTATAAAAGCCCCGCGATTCCAGCATCATGGGGGTAAACAGCACCACCACAGTGGCCACCCACAAGAAGTCCTGGAACGGCGGAATGATTTCCAGAGAAGGAAAATAGCGCTGGAGCACATAGGCTCGCAGAGCGTATGAAACCCAGAGGCTCACCGCTAGGATTGCGCTGTCGAGCAGCTCAGTGAGCTGCAAATTGATTTCCTGCCTGCGGCCTAGCATATTCGGCGTTAGTGAGTCTTATACTTCTGATTTGTTAACTATTATACTGATTCTCAAAAATGGCTCAACTTGTTTCCTCTAAAAACCTGCTGCTCTCCACACGGCCCCTGACGGTGGGTGTGGCGAGCCAGCCGGAGGCCCTTGCGGCCTTCCTCCGCCTGAGCCCGGAGGAACGAAAAGCCACCTGTGATCTGGTAGAGCTGCGCCTCGATTTACTGGAGCTGGATGAGGATGAATTGCAGCATGCCATCCCCCTGCTGGGTGTACCGGTGGTGCTCACCGCCCGCCATCCCGCGGAGGGTGGCAAGGGAACGGAAGATCCGGCTGGCAGAAAGGAACTGCTGGAGCCGCTGATCCATCTAGCGGCCATCATTGATATCGAGCTGCGCAGCCTGCGAGACATGCAGGACATCATCGCCAAGGCACGCAGACACGGTGTATCGGTGATGGGGTCGTTCCACGACTTCCAAGTTACCCCCGGAGAGGAGGTACTGCAGGGCGTGGCGAACATGGCGCAAACGGCGGGTCTTGATGCGGTGAAGCTGGCGACCTACCTGAATGGACCGGAGGACTTGCTGCGCCTGATCAAGCTGGTGTCAGAGAAGCGCCGCATGCCAATGTCTGCCATGGGCATGGGTGGTTTAGGCAGAGTCTCGCGATTGACGCTTGCCAAACTGGGCTCCCTGCTGAACTACGGCTATCTGGGCGAGGCGAACGCTTCCGGCCAGTGGCCCGCCCGCCAACTTAAGGACCTGCTCACCGATCTCTGATGCCCTCCGCCCGTCTCCAGCTTTCTACCCTTTCCCACCGCGCCGCCGCCTGGCTGCGAGTGAGCACCGCCGTCTGCATGCTCGGTCTGACCAGTTGCGATGACCCCAAGAAAGAAGCCCAGATCCGCTGGCGCGAAGAAGAAATAGCCGCGAAGGAGGCTGATCTCGCGAGCCGTGAAAAGGCTCTGCTGGACCAGCGGCGGGCGGCGGAAAACCTGCAAGCACAGATCAAGCAGCAGGGGGAAGCCTTGGTGGCGCGCGAGAAAGCCCTGAAGGACAATGAAGACAAGATCAAGCAGGCCAAGGTGGCCTGGGAAACCAAGCTGCGGCGCGGTCCCGCCCCTTCCACGACCTGTGAACGGGTCGCCGTCATCGACCCAGCTTCAGATGAAGTTTACTTTGAGCGCAACGGCGACAAGCGGGGTGCCATCGCCAGTACTACCAAGATCATGACGGCGCTGCTGCTGGCAGAAGCCGGTGACCTAGACAAGGAACTGACCATTGAAGAGGTGGATACCAAGTGTGCGCCGGTTCGTATCGGCCTCAAGGCGGGAGAAACCTACACCCGCCGTGATTTGCTCACGGCGCTCATGGTGAAGAGCAGCAATGACATCGCTCAAGCACTGGCGCGGGACAATGCCGGCTCCATTGAAGCCTTTGCCGAAAAGATGAATCAGCGGGCCAAGGATCTAGGCTGCA
>JAQGPI010000427.1 GCA_028293175.1 Verrucomicrobiaceae bacterium
CTCCTGAATGATTCGGGCCAGCACAGGGAAGGCCGTGATGCTCATGGAGATGCCCATGAACAGCGCGAAGGCAAGGAAGGAAGCGCCTTCATGCGCCAGACTGGAGTACAGGAAATACGCCAGGATCACGCCGAGCAAATAGGGGAAGACGATGCTCGAGTGGCTGACCATCACCGCCGTGTGCGCCTTGGTCCGCACGTGCTTGAGGTCCAGCTCCATGCCCACGCTGAACATGAACAAGCACACTCCCACCTGGCTCATCAGCTTGAGTGTGCCCAGTGAGGACGGTGTGAAGATGAAGGCAAAAGGTCCCGGCGCGATGAGGCCGAACAGCGAGGGCCCCAGCAGGATGCCAGCGGCCATTTCACCGACAACGGCGGGTTGGCCAGCCCAGACGAAGATTTTGCCTGCAATACGAGAGAAGCCAATGATCACCAGTAGCTGGAGGAACAAATGGCTGAGCGGTTCAGCGCCGTTTTTGCCCAGGGTAGTCAGGGCCGATTGAAGCAACGAGCCTTCCGCAGCCACTGCTGGAGCGGCGGTTGTTTGAGCGGCGGAAGCGGAGCCGGGGAGCGGCAAAGAAGCCCCCAGGTGCAGAATTCCCATGATCGCTGCCCCGACAGTGATGAGGATGACAAAGTAATAGATCGCTGTGCGTTTCATCGGCGGTTCAATGGTGGCTGGAAGGAGCGTTTCGACAAGGCCGATTGTTGTTTCCATCGCTGGCGACTGCCAATGCCGTGTTAGCATAACGTTCATGCCCGAATCTCCGCATGAACTTCACGCGTGGCCCGGACCAACATGCGCTATGAACACTCTGATTAACTCTCAGGTGGGTATGATCTGTGTTCGACTGCTTATGGCTGAATAAAAAGCCGCCGCCTTCGCATGGAAGACGGCGGCTCGGGTCAGGCAACTTCGAAGCGGTTTATTTCTTCTCGGTCGGCTTTTCCTCTTTGCAGCAGTCCTTGCCTTGTTTGCAGCAGGCGGCGCCTTCTTTGCAGCACTTTTTGCCACTTGTTTCAGCGAAGCCGGAGGTTGTGGCGAGGGTCATGGCTGCGAGGAGGGTCAGAATGGTTTTCATGTTATGAATCAGGTAATTGAATGTCGATAAAACCTGCACGTTGGATCGCCGGGCGGGTGGCAGGCGTGGTGCGCCCTGGCGTTGCCGCTGAGCGGCAGGAGAGATGGCACGGGGTTCCTTAGCGGTGCAGGCATGAGTCCCTGGAGTTTTGCACTACGTGCTGGGGATGCACGCGGATCATGCCATGTCCGGTAGGAAGGCCGGGGCAGTCGGTATCAAATCAACAGTGCGCAATCCACCTGATACAGGGGCCGCAACTCTCGGGGCGGACCATGATGGCGCACGGCCAGGGATGCGGAAAATTCGTCTGAGCAGCGGACGACGAACTCAGTTGCTGCCAGCAGCGGCAGGTGTAGATCGTAAAGGAGCGGCGGGGGCGCTACTACTTTGGCCAGTTGAAGGTCACGCGCTTTGAGAGCCTGCAAGCAAGGGCATTCTTTGTCCTTGGCGGGCGAAGTTTGATGGTTGGCACTTTGGACCTCGCAGCAGGATTCCTTTTGGGTGGTCTCAGCACCGTGCACCCATCCACACCAGCACATGGGGCCACCCATGAGAAGCGCGAGAATCAAGGCTGTGAACCGATGTGACATGCGACGGATGGCTGAGAGTAAAAATACCGCTCAAACCTTACGTCTGCAATGTCATCAGTGATGAAGTTTATGTCATCTGCCGCAATGCCACCGCGACGGCACCTCCTAGCGCCGCGTGTTCTGAAGCTTCCAAATGAATGCCATCCACCAGGCTGGGCACGATGATGTCCTGGCTGTTGAAGAAGGAGACGCCGTACTGCTTGGCGACCGCCTCATAGTAGGCGGGCAGGGCCAGGGACTTATTCCGGCCATCCTCCATCTTGGCGTTCATCTCCGGCAGGCCGGAAAGATCCGCCACTGGCGGCGGACACACCAGCAGTACCTTCGGCGCCTTGTTGTTCGGCCCGGCATCGCTTTGCAGGATCATTTTTACTAGCAGGCCGGCGCCTGCGGCGATGTCGCCCGGAGGCACGCGGTACACGGTTTTGAGGTCGTTGCTGCCAAGCATGAGCACCACGATGTCGATGGGCTTGTGCGATTCCAAAATGAGCGGCAGCGCTTTGCGTCCATTCCGGGGAGCGAAGGCCGTCGGATCGTCGTGGACCGTGGTGCGACCGTTCTGTCCCTCAGCAATGACGGTAAAAGCTGGACCCAGGTGGCGGGCCAACGCCCCCGTCCAGCGAACATCGTGCGCATAGCGGACGTGGTAACCGGCGGCTAGGGTGGCGGAAGGGTCGTAGCCCCAGGTGTTGGAGTCGCCAAAGCAGAGGATCGTTTGCATTTGAATGCAGACCATAAAGCGAAGGGCCATGCCATCAATCTTGAATTTTCATAACCAGTAAAAGTTTAATTTGCATAATAATAAGCATGTGTTAGAAATATCATATGAAAACACTGCTCCTGGCCCCTCGCTTTGCCAGCACGTCGATTCCCACACCCTTCCTTTTGGGCGTGATCGCAGCATCGTTTCTTCTACCCTCGCTGAGCCAGGGCCAATCCGACTATCAGATGCAGGGCTCCATGCCTTCCGGCGGCCCTTACGCTTCGAACAGCCCCTATGCCTCGAACGGTCCCTCTTCTTACCAAGCTCCTGCCTACAAGCAGCCGAGCTATAAACAGCCCAGTTACCAACAGCCGTCTTATCAACAGCAGTCGCCCTACCAGCAGCGGGGCTACAACTCGCAGCCTGCCGCGCCGAAAGCCCCCAAGCAAACCTACAGCCCCGGGGCTTACGATCAGATGCAGCCGTATTCCTACCCGGCTGGAAATCAAAACTCCCCGCCCAACCGTCAGCCCCAGGGACCCTCGTATCAATACGCTCCCAAGCCGGCGGGGAATCGTTCCACCAGCCGTTCTGTCAGCCAGTCCAACAATGGTTCGCTGTCCCAGGAAGTCGCGGAATTGAAGGCGGGTCAGCGGCGGCTGGACCGTCGGCTGGACGCTTTGGAATCCGGTTCCGGCGGGAGCAGCAAGAGCGGGAATTACGTTCCCAGCACCCCCAGCGGCGGAAAGTACCGTCAACACGTCGTGGAATACGGCGATTCGTTGCAGGATCTGGCCACGCGCTACGGAGTGACAGTGACGCAGATCAAGGCGGCCAACCACTTGAACTCCAACCTCCTGACCGAAGGCGATGTGCTCAAGATCCCTGCAAAAACCACCTCCAAGGGCTCGGATAACTTTGTCTCCACCCGCGGCAATGGCGTGCATGTGGTGCAGCGCGGTGAATCGCTGAGCCAGATCGCAGGTCAGTACGGCCTTTCCTCCAGCGCGCTGCAGAAGGCCAATGGCATCCGCAACCCCGACCTCCTGGTGGTGGGCCAGAAGCTGATGCTTCCAGGTCGTGCAGACAAAGGCAATGTGGGCAGTGACACCACTCGTAAGACCACTATCGCCTCTTCCTCGAGCGGCAAAAAATCCGCTGATCGCTACGTGACCAAGTCCTCATCAAAACCCAAGTCCACTACCTTGTTTGCCGACTCTTCGCCTCCGCCTCCCGGCTCTGGCCTGGGTTCCGGCGCGATCCCCGCACCCACCGGCGCGCGTGGCATCACCAGCTACCGGGTGGAGCCCGGCGATTCTCTTGAAAGCGTCGCCCGCATGTTTGGCACCTCCGCCTACGAGATCCAGCGCAAGAACAAGCTGGCAAGTTCCAAGCTGCCACCCGTGGGTGATGAGATTGTGGTACCGCAGCCAGGTTCGGTTTCGTCGTAGCTGGCTAAAGCAGAGGGGCCACGCGCGAACGCGTGACTGGCGTTTACCGCCCGCTTGCCGCATAATGCACTCATGCTGACACGTCGCGCGATGCTTCAAAGTGCGGGCCAGGGCTTTGGTGCGCTGGCGTTTGCGTCGCTGCATGCAGGGGAGACATCGCACCGTTCACAGGTCGTTGCACCGAAAGCGAAGCGGGTGGTGCAGCTCTTCATGGGCGGCGCGG
>JAQGPI010000443.1 GCA_028293175.1 Verrucomicrobiaceae bacterium
CTTGTTGAGCGAGCCAATGGAACTCACAAGCTGGTCGAAGGTGCGTGCATCAATGGCCACCAGCTCGGTAGGCTCCGTGGCCTTCGCATTGAACCGCCACAAGCGGTCACCCATCAACGCCCGCTCACCAAAGTGATCGCCTGGTCCCGCTGATTTCACCACCTCCCCCGCTTCATCGGTGATATCGACGCGCCCCTTCTTCACGGCATAGAACGAGAAGGCTGGCTCACCAGATTCAAAAAGCGGATCGCCTGTCTCCAAATGAATCTCTCCCAATGGCGAAGAGAACTGCGGTGTGAGCAGGCTGATGTCGCGAGGGAAGAAAAGTTCAAAGGTCCACTCGATCACCACCTTCAATTTGCGGTCGAGCCCGGGCAGCTTCGACAAGTAAACCGTGCGCCACATGAACCAGGCAATGATGCCGGAGAAGTTCAATCCCATAACATTGGCCACCGCCATGTGATGGCCGATGGAAGCCATTTCGCCGAGCCCTGTGAAGGTGAAGGACGTGAGCGGATGACCAAAGATATGCGCCGCAATGTTCTCTCCTACCAGCTCGCCTTCACGCTGCGCGAACTGACCCGTTTCAGGGCAGTTGCCGCCATCCGCTTTGGGGAAGATGCTGCAATCACCAGCGGCCCAGACCTTGTCATGCCCTTTCACCTGACCGGTGTTCTCCACCAGGATCTTCCCCTTCTCCATCGGCAGCAAACCGGTCGCCTGCAGTTGCTTCGCCAGCGCGCTGGGAGCGTTCCCCACCGTGCAGACGATCAGCGTGCAGTTCAATTTCGTGCCATCATTGAGCAGCACGCTGCGCGCCGTGGCCGCGCGCACCCGTTGATTGAGCAGCACCTTCACACCCATCTTGTCGAGGCAGCGTTTGGTGTAGTCTCCCAGTGAAGCCGCCAGCATCGGCAGCAGCCTTTCACCGCTGTGGACCAGCGTCACGCTCGCGTCTTCGGCATCGATATTGTCATAGTAGCGGCACACGCCGCGAACCAGATCCTGCATCTGGCCTGCGGTTTCCACGCCGGAATAGCCGCCGCCCACGACCACAAAGCTGAGCAGCCGCCGGCGCTCCTCTTCAGAGTTGGTGAGATTGGCCTCCTCCATGCGGGAGATGATGCTGGCGCGCAGCTTCATCGCATCGCCCGCATTGCGCATTAAATAGGCATGCTCGGTCATGCCTGGAATGCGCGAGAGATCCACGTCCGCGCCAGGAGTCAGCACCAGATGATCAAAGGTGATGGTGACGTTGGGCGTGAAGGAACCGCCATCAATGACCATGATCTTCTTCTCCAGATCAATGCTGCACACGCGCCCCTTCAGCACATCCACCGCCCGGCTGACCAGCAGGCGGATGGGATTGACCACATGTCTCGGTGCCAGCGATCCGCCCACCACTTCCGCCAGCATCGGCTGGAAGACCATGTGGTTCTCAGCCGCGATCAGTCCAATGGAAAGGTTCAGATGCCCCAGCCTTTTCGCTGCGCGCTTGGCGGCATAGATTCCGGCGAAGCCTCCGCCAATGATCGCAATGTCGAGGTGTCGGGATGTCGCTGAATGCATGGGATAGGATGGCGAATAGCTGACGGATGGCACGGGGAATTTGGCCGTGTTTACCTGAAATGGGAATGGGTCTTGAAACATGAAGCCTGCCCATGGACAGTTGCAACCCTATGCGCCACGCACCGATTGATTCCCATCTCTTCGCCGCCAACCGCGAACGCCTGCGCATGCTGCTGCCGCCGCATTCCATCGCGGTGATGAATGCCAATGACGTGCCGCCCACCAATGCGGATGGCTCCCTGCCGCTGGTGCCGAATTCGGATCTTTTCTATCTCTCCGGCATCGAGCAGGAGGAAAGCATCCTTGTCATCGCCCCGGATGCCTTTGATGAAAAGCTGCGTGAGGTGCTGTTCGTGCGCCAGCCCAACGAGCACCTGAAGATCTGGGAAGGCTACAAGCTGAGCAAGGACGATGCGACCAAGCTCTCCGGCATCAAGACCGTGAAGTGGCTTTCGGATTTCGATACCGTCTTCCGGGGCATCGTCTTCGATGCTGAGCAGGTCTTCCTCAACAGCAATGAGCACAAGCGCGCGGACAGTCAGGTGGAGACCCGAGATTCGCGCTTCCTGCGCCGCATCCGCGAGCAGTACCCGCTGCACACTTACCGCCGTCTCGCACCCCTTTTGCATCGCCTGCGGCTGGTGAAATCCAAGGCTGAAATCGACCTCTTGCAAAAGGCGGTGGACATCACCAAGGACGGCTTTGAGCGCGTGCTGAAGTTTGTGAAGCCCGGTGTGAACGAGGTGGAAATCGAGGCGGAATTCATTCATGAATTCACCCGCCAACGCGCCAGCTTTGCCTACAATCCCATTGTGGCTTCGGGCGAAAACGCCTGCGTTCTCCACTACAACCAGAACGACCAGCCGTGCAAAAAAGGCGACCTCTTGCTGCTCGATGTCGGCGCGCGCTATGCTAACTACAACGCCGATCTCACCCGTACCATTCCGGTGAGCGGCAAGTTCACCCGCCGCCAGAAGGACGTGTACAACGCCGTGCTGCGCGTGATGCGCGCCAGCATCGCCGGAGCCACCGTGGGCAAGCTGATGCGCGACTGGCTGCGCGAATCACAGATGATGATGAACGAGGAACTGCTCTCGCTCGGCCTGCTCAAAAAGTCCGACATCAAGAAGCAAACCGAAGAAACACCTGCCTCTCGCAAGTACTTCATGCACGGCCTCGGCCACCCGCTGGGCCTGGATGTTCATGACGTCGGCCTCATGTCCACCCCCTTCGCCGAAGGCTGGGTGCTCACCGTCGAACCCGGCATCTACATTCCCGAAGAAAAGATCGGCATCCGGCTGGAGAACGATATCCTCGTGACCGCTGATGGGCCGGTAGACTTGATGTCGGAGATTCCCGTGGAGGCCGGGGAGATTGAGGAGAGGATGAACGGGTAACTTCTTGTAGCGGGAAAGTTCTCGCCTTTTCATTTCTACCTCGGTTAAGATCCTCAGGACGGATTACTAGCACGAACTTGTGATGGTGGTGATCCAGCTAGTAAGAATCCAGATCATTATCTCGATGAAAAGAACGTGTCCTCTACTGGTATCCGCTATTCTCCTGTTTGTTTTGAGTGATTGTGCCTCCCCGCCGAGCGTCAACTCCAACGAGCAAAAGTCTCAGCACGCGGATAGTTCGAAAGCTGTGGTGAGCCCAGCGGCCAAGCCACCTGCAGCTGTCAACAATCCACCACCATCCTCTAGTGAAAGCGATAAGTACACGCTGCGGCTGCAGGGTCTTTACCGCAACAACGATAAAGGACAGCAAGAAATCTATCGGTTCTCCAAGAAGCTGGACAGTTCGAAATTCTTCGCTGCTAATGAGGCCCCGAAGGAGCCCAATGAAAGACTCGAATCCATCCGCCAGCTATTACCGGAGAAAATCACGCCACTCACGGCGGAGCAACTCGATAGCAAGGTGCCCCATTCGTATTATTTCGATTACGGGTTTGAGCCTCAGCCCGGCAAGAGGGTTTGGCGTCGCATTGACAACCAGACCTGGCATGAAATCTATCCCGATGGTTTAACCACGGTATTCAAAGTCCTGGGTCACACGAATGTTTCGAATACGGAAGGAACCATCGTCGTGAAGTGGAAGGGAGCGGTCGATAAGACTTTCACTCCGAATGATGGCGGTCTCCAGGCCTTCATTCCCGACCTCGGAAGCGCCACCATGCATCACTGGTATCGCAACACCGCTCGGGGCGATACAAGGTGGAATGACCTCGCTCCCATGAAGGATGTGAAATGATACGCTACCTGGCATGCGCTTTCTAAATTGGAATCATCGGAAGGTGCGGAATCTCACCCCTGGGAGATTGAGGATTCATGGCTGGCCGCGTGTTCATGAGTTTTGGGCTCGGCGTTTTGGCGATGCAGTATTGGCCGGAGATAGTCGACCTCGTTGGCTATCCCTGCTTTGGTTGTTGGAATTGTCCCTCTGGTTTTCGCCGCTAAGGGATTGCGTCGGAAGTCAGGCATCCAAGAATGACCGTGTGACTGGCTGAGAGACGCATGGCTTTTCCCTTGGAAACACGGCCCGCCCGCCTACAGTCGCGGTCCTTTTCCATGTTTCGTTCCATCCTTACTTCCCGTCTGCAGGCCGCTTTTGAAGCGGCGGACATCGCCATTCCTGAAGGTCTTGATGTTGTCGTCGCACTCGCGGCGGACACGCGTTTTGGCGATTACCAGTCGAACGCGCCGATGATCCTGGCGAAGCAGCTCAAGACCAATCCACGCGCGCTGGCGACGCAGGTGGTGGAGAAGCTGGAGGTGAGCGACCTGTGCGAAAAGGTGGCCATTGATGGGCCGGGGTTCTTGAATTTCCGCATCAGCCCGGTGGCTCTGGCGGCGAAGCTTCAGGTGATCGTGAATGAGTCGAGCGTGGGCGTTTCGCCGGTCGAAAAGCCGCAGACCATCGTGGTGGATTTCAGCGCGCCGAACATCGCCAAGCCGATGCATGTGGGCCATATCCGCAGCACCTTTATTGGCGATTCGCTGGCCCGTGTGGCGCGGTTTGTCGGCCACAAGGTGATCACCGACAACCATGTGGGTGACTGGGGCACGCAGTTCGGCATGATCATTCATGGCTGGAAGACTCAGCTCAATCATGAGGCGCTCAAGGCTGATCCGATCCATGAATTGGTGAGCGTGTACAAGGCGGTCAATGCCGCCGCCAAGGCGGATGAAACCATCCTGGAAACCTGCAAGGCGGAACTGGTCAAGCTGCAAGCAGGCGATGCCGAAAACCTCGGCATCTGGAAGGAATGCGTGCGGCTGACGCTGGAGCAGCTCGAGCGCGTGTACACCACGCTCGACATCAAGTTCGACCACTACCTCGGCGAGAGCTTCTTCAACGACGCCCTCGCGCCGCTGGTGGATGACATGCTGGCCAAAGGCGTCGCTGTGATCAGCGAAGGCGCGGCGGTGGTGATGAGCGACGGCAGCGTGAAGCAGGAGCAGGACCCCTTCCTCAGCCAGAGAGACGGCAACTGGGTGCCCGCCCCCTGCATCATCCGCAAGGGCGATGGCGGCTTCGGCTACGCGACTACCGACATCGCGACTATCGACTACCGTGTCAACGAATGGAAGGCGGATGAAATCTGGTACGTCGTCGGGGTGCCGCAGCAGTTGCACTTCCGCCAGGTGTTCGCCGCCGCCCAGCGTCGCGGTGTCACCACCAAGATGATTCACATCGCCTTTGGCAGCATCCTGGGTCCGGATGGCAAGATGTTCAAGACCCGCAGCGGCGAGACCGTAGGCCTGCTCGAGGTCATCGACGAAGCCATCGAGCGTGCCCGCGCCGGAGCTAACGAGCGTGAAAAAGATCTTCCCCCCGAGATTAAAGACTTTATTGCAAAGACGATCGGTGTCGCCTGCGTGAAGTATGCTGAGCTGAGCCAGAACCGGCTCACGGATTACAAATTCAGCTGGGACAAGATGCTGTCTCTGCAAGGCAACACTGCACCCTACCTGATGAACGCTTATGTTCGCGTCGCCAGCATCGGAGGGAAACTCGGCATCGACTGGCGTTACGAGCAACTTCCCAATGAGTGTGCATTCACAGAACCTGCCGAGATCGCGCTGGCAATTAAGCTCACGCAGTTTTCAGAGGCTGTGTATGACGTACTAGCCGACCATCGCCCGAACCTGCTGGCCAATTATCTCTTCGAGCTGTCCAACACCTTCCATAGCTTCTATGAAGCCTGTCATGTGCTTAACAGCGGAGGTATCGTGCTTAATACGCGCAAATTGCTATGCCAAGGAACGTACAAGGTGCTCGGAAAGAGCTTGGAGCTACTCGGCATTACAACGACAGAGAGGATGTAAGCCCATAAAAAGTTGAAATCGGGATGGTATTATTTTGTCCCATTCTTCTTCTCAATCGGGCAGAGATAGAGCAGCTCGCGGCGTTTTGAATAGAAAACCTGAGACTGCCCGTTTTCGTGGACAGATCGCGAGTGTTTTGGTACAGCACTGGCGCTTGTTACTCGCACCATACCAGCTAGCATCCCTCGGCATAAAGCCACAGGCTTGTGCTCTCAAACTTCATCTGGCGGCGTCTCATAGGTTTTGAGGATGACAAGTTCATTGCAGTCATCCTCAACCCGGTCTGCGATGGCGAGACTAACGTACCCTAGTTTCAATTCGTTCAAAACTGCCGCCCCTTCTACAGGGCAACGTTCGATAATCTTCCCGATCTGGCTATCGAAAAGGAACGGAGCACCCTCTTTCCACTCATCGAAGTCCATCGTACAAATCTCGTTGGCTCGAGCCGTCGGTACTTGAATAGTTTTGATATAACCAAGCGTTCTCCGCTGAAGTTCTTGGATTTCCAGTTTGAGCTGGGTAAAGGGATTGGGACGAGGCGATTTCATGACATATTGATACCTTCACACCACCGCATCATGGCAGCGGCCACAAAGCGTCGGGTGATCGGCGAAGCTGCCCACCTCTGGCAGGTACTTCCAGCAGCGGCCGCACTTGCAGTTGCTCGACTCCTGAATTTCCGCAGCCAGAGACGGCCCACGAGTGATCTTGAGTTCGCTCAGGATGAAGAATTCGTTCAGCGTGGGCGAATCGTTGAAGACCGCATGCGCAAAGCCTTCGGCGGGCAAGGTGAGGCTGACGGTCGCTTCCAGGCTGGAACCGATCTTCTTTTCCTGACGTGCCTTTTCGATGGCCTGCTGAATCACGCCGCGCGCTTGCAGCATTTCCTCAACGGCCACGCTGGCATCGCTGCCAGGGAAGGCGGGATTCGGCTCGGGGAAGAGCTCCAAATGCACACTGTCTTCGTTGCCGAGAAAGCTCCAGGCTTCATCGGCGGTGAAGGCGACGATGGGAGCCATGATACGGCAGATGGTATCGGTGATCTCGCGGATCACGGTCTGCGCGGCGCGACGACGCGGGCTGTTCGCCGCATCGCAGTACAAGCGGTCCTTGGTGATGTCGATATACAGCGAGCTGAGGTCGGCCGAGAGGAACTGGTTCATCACCGTGAAGACCTTGCGGAAGTCGTAGCGCTCATAGGCCTCCACGCACTCCTTGGTCACCTTGTGCAGGCGCTCCATCACCCACCGGTCGATGAGCGTGAACTGTTCAGCCGCGATGGCGTTCTCGGGTTTGAAATCATGCAGGTTGCCCAGCAGGATGCGCAAGGTGTTGCGCAGACGGCGGTAGCTTTCGCCGGTCTGTTCAAAGAGTTCCTGCGAGAAAGGCACTTCGTTCTGATAATCCACGCTGCTCACCCACAGGCGCACCATGTCCGCGCCGTACTTGTTGTAGAAGTGGTCGGCGGTCATCGGCTTGGCAGCCTTGCCGGTGCCCTGGTCGCTCTTGCTGATCTTTTTGCCGTTGGTATCAACGACGAAGCCGTGGGTGATCACCGACTTGTAAGGCGCTGCGTTGCGCACGGCCACGCTCACCATCAATGAGGACTGGAACCAGCCACGATGCTGGTCTGTCGCCTCGATGTACATGTCCGCCGGGCAGTGCAGTTCGGGGTGACGATCCAGCACGGCTACGCTGGAGCAGCCGCTGTCGATCCACACATCGAGCGTGTCCTTGCAGCGGGTAGAGCCGTTGGGCAGACCCACGAGATCGGACCAGAAGGCGTCGTCTTTTTCAAACCACAGATTGGTGCCATGGGTCTCCACTGCATCGGCCACCTTGGCGATGATCTCAGGCGTCATGGCAATCTCGCCGTCGGGCTGATAAAACACAGGCAACGGCACACCCCAGGTGCGCTGGCGGCTGATGCACCAGTCGGGCCGTGATTCCACGGTGCCATAGATGCGGTTACGGCCCCAGCTTGGCAACCACTGCACCTTGTCGATTTCCAGCAAGGCCGTGGGGCGGATGTCGTCGATCTTGATGAAGAACTGCGGCACCGCGCGGAAGATGATCGGCGTCTTCGAGCGCCAGCAGAAAGGATACTGATGCTCGTAGTCCTTGCGACCCAGCAGCGCGCCCTTGGCGGTCAGCAGCTCGATGATGCCTTCATTGCTCTTGAACACATGCTTGCCGACGAAATCAGGCAGTCCGCATTCTTCCGTATAAAGACCCATGTCATCGACAGGCGACAAGATCTCCAGGCCATGCTCCTTGCCCGCCTGATAATCGTCCGCGCCGTGACCGGGAGCGATATGCACCGCGCCGGTACCCGTGTCCGCCGTGACGAACAGAGCATTGATGATCTTCGATGTGCGCGGGAGGAAAGGATGCTGGGCCTCGCAGCCGTTCAGCTCCGTTCCCTTCAGCTTCTGGTTAGCGTGTGCGGTGCTGAGCTGGTAACCGGTATCGGCGGTAAAAGCCTCCACCAGTGCCGTGGCAATGATGAGCTTCGCCGTTTGACCAGACTCATGAGTGAAGGTGCCGCAGACGTATTCGAAGTCCGGGTGCAGCGCGATGGCGAGGTTCGCCGGCAGCGTCCAGGGCGTGGTGGTCCAGATCACCATCGAGGCGTCTTCCAGGCCGGGAGGCGGATTGAGCAGGGCAAACTTGACGTAAATCGAAGGCGAAACCTTGTCCTTGTACTCCACTTCCGCTTCCGCCAGCGCCGTCTGCGCGCCGTAGCTCCACTGCACCGGCTTCTTGCTGCGGTAGATCATGTTCTGCGCCACGAACTTGCCAAAGGTGCGCATCACATCGGCCTCATAGCCGGGATTCAGCGTGAGGTACGGGTTCTCCCAGTCGCCGAACACGCCGAGGCGCTTGAAGCTGCCGCGCTGGATGTCGATGAACTTGCGCGCGTAGTCCTCGGACCGGCGGCGGATCTCAGCCGGGGCCAGGCCCTGGGCTTCCTTCACCACCTTGAATTCGATCGGCAGGCCATGGCAGTCCCAGCCCGGCACGAAGGGCGCGTAATGGCCGGACATGGTCTTGGACTTCACCACGAGGTCCTTCAGCACCTTGTTCAACGCTGTGCCCATGTGGACATCGCCGTTGGCGAAGGGCGGACCATCGTGCAGGATGAAGGTTTTCGAGCCCTTGCGCTTGGCCACGATGCGCTGGTACAGGCCCGAGGCCTCCCATTTTTTCAGGCGCTCAGGCTCCCGCACCACCAGATCCGCCTTCATGGGGAAGTCGGTCTTCGGCAGCAGAACAGTGTCCTTGTAATTCGGGGCGGAGTCTTGGGGCGCGCTCATGGTCAGATTTCGGGGAAAAGGGCCCGCACCATAGCGGGTTCCCGGCGCGGGGCAAGGGCGGGTGGGGAGCAGGTGCAAGGAGCGAGCGCCGCTACCTGCGCCGAAGACCAAACGAGGGATGCCGGGTATGGTGCCTGACTACCAAAATCAGCACATCTTCTTTCCGAACCCGATAGAGGAAGTGGAAGGGAAACGTTTTTAGGTTGGCTCTTCGCAAGCCCGATGAATCAAAGGGGAAGTGCTCTGGGTTGTCTCCGCAGAGCCGAACTGCAGCCATGAATTCATCGTAAAACTCGTCCGCGAGCCGACGGCCCGATTCATCCTCGTAGTATTGGATGACCTCCCAAACATCCTTTTGGACAAGCCTATGGAAACGGACAATCACCGTTCCCTGAGTTTTGCAATCCCGCTGGTGAATTGATTGAGCGTCATGCAGACCTCTGGATATTGTTCAGCCTCGGATTCACGCCTGAGTGCTTCGGCAATTCCTTCGTCATCATCCTCCAGTACAGGCGGCAAAGATGATAGAATTCGTGCCGCCAGATCCGCGCGCTCACGCGCTGGCAGAGCCATGACCGTGGTTTCGATTTCTTGGATCGCGCTCATACAAAAATAGTAACGCTGATCTCAAAAAGAGCAACTTAGTCCCTCGCAAGGCTTATCCCCGATCCACACACCAGCTCACGCAGCCGTCGCTGGCCTGGCTCGTGGTGGCAGCGAAGTCCGCGAGGTAGCCGCGCTTGTGCATGACACCTTTGGCACCGCTGAGGCGGCGATCGAGGTTGGCGTGGACGGTGATCTCGCCTTTGAGCAGGTCGAACTCGATTTCGTCGCCGTCCTTCACACTGCCGATGGGGCCGCCGACGATGGCTTCCGGGGCGCAATGCACGCCGATGGAACCGTGGGAAACACCGGAGACGCGGGTATCGCTGATGAGGGCGACTTTGCCGTCGAGTTCTTTCACCGCCAGGGCGGCGCTGGCGACGAGCACTTCGGGCATGCCTGCGGCGACGGGGCCGAGATTGCGCAGCACCACCACGTGGCCGGGCTTGATGCCGCCCGCTGCGGCAGCATCAGCAACATCCTTGGCGCTTTCAAAACAAATGGCGGTGCCTTTGAAATGTGGCGGCTGGTTGTTGCAGACTTTGAAGACAATGCCGTCCGGCGCAAGGTTGCCGAAGCAGACCTGCATATCGGCGTAGTCTTTGAACGGCTGGCCGAGGGGGGCGACGAGTTCCTGGTTGGCGGGAACATCGGGAGCATCGGCCAGATTTTCGCCCAGGGTCTTGCCGGTGACCGTCATGGCGCTGCCGTCGAGGATTCCGGCCTTGAGCAGATGCTTCAAAAGCATGGTGGTGCCGCCGAGGCGGTGGAGGTCCACCATGGTGCCCTTGCCGCGCGGGGCGAAGTTCGCATACACGGGTGTGCGGCGGCAGATGGCCTGAACATCGACGAGCGTGAAATCAACGCCAGCCTCCTTGGCCACGGCTAACAAGTGGATGACACCATTCGTAGATCCACCGACAGCGGCAATCGCAGCCATGGCATTGGTGAAGGCGGTCTTGGTGAGGATGTCGCGAGGGCGCAGGTTGCGTTCCAGCAAGAGCTTCACCGCCTCGCCCACACGCCTGCATTCTGCGCGCTTGGCTTCGTCGATCGCGGGAATGCTGGAGCTGTCCGGCAGCATCAGGCCCAAGGCCTCGCTGGCGATGCCCCAGGTGTTAAAGGAGGCCGCGATGCCACAACCACCAGCGCCTGGACAGGCGTGTCGGATGATGTCTTCGGATTCCTCGTGGGTCATCTCCCCGGCATTGGCCTTAGCCTGCGAATCGTAGGCATCGAGAATGGTGACGGCGCGGCCTTTGTAACAGCCGGGCATGATGCTTCCGCCGCTAAGGATAAGCCCGGGCATGTTGGTCCGGGCGAGCGCCATGGCGAAGCCGGGGCCGTTCTTGTCGCAATGATGCACGCCGATCATCGCATCATAGCAATGAGAGGTGCAAACCATCTCCGCGCCATTGGCAATGAGGTTGCGTGAGACCAATGAAGCACCGCCACCCTCGTGGCCCTGTGTGATATTATCGCTCACACCGGTGACACCAAAGGGGAAGCCGATGAGGCCTGCATCCGCGCAGCCTTGTTTCAGATGCACCGCCAGCTCATGCGCGTGCATGTTGCACAGGTTGCCATCCAGCAGCGGTGTGCCAATGCCCACCTGTGCCTTATGAAAGTCCTCGGGCTGAAAGCCCAGGCCCCAAAAGAAGGAATTCACCCCGCGTTGCCAGCCTTGGGTGAGTTGTTGGGAGTTCCAGTTGAGGGCGGGAGTTGTAGTAGACATGGGAGGCGAGGAAAAGGGATTGGCGAGCGTAGATTCGAGTGTCTAGTTCATAATGCTCGCACGGGGCAAGGCTTTCCTTGACCCCTTAGCCGGAATCGCGTGCTGATATGCGGGCACTTGGCTTTTTATACTCATTGCGGATGAAAATAGGACAATTTTCGTCGAGCGGAAAAGGAGCGCGGACACTCCTGTCCGTAATCGGAGACCTCCGGCGTAGCCGCCACACTCTCGGGGAACAGCGCAGTCGCGGTGCAGGCTTCTTTGAGATTCTTCGCGGCTGCACCGCAGGTCCTTCTATGGTGGACAGGAGTGTCCCCGCTCTTTTTCCGCCCTCACCTTATGGGCATCAGTTTGCCGTCGGATCAGTGACAAATTTAGCCAA